>SKQI01000260.1 GCA_007119095.1 Wenzhouxiangella sp.
GCGCACTCATCTCCGGCTGAAGATCATAGGTGGCCACCTTCGGCGAGGGAATCAGTTCACGATCTTCGCCATCGAATACGGTCTCTTCACCACCGTTGAAGAAGTAGGTCACGTGCGCATATTTTTCGGTTTCAGCAATGCGCAGCTGGCGCAGCTGTTGGCGAGCCAGCACCTCGCCCAGCAAGTCCTGCATGCGGTTCGGTGGGAAGGCTACCAGCGCCGGCAGATCTTCCTGGTAACTGGTCATGGTGACCAGTGCCTCGAGATTGGGTCGGCGCCCGGCAAATCCCTCAAAGTCCGGCGTCACGAAAGCCTGGCAAAGCTGCCTGGCGCGGTCGGCGCGAAAGTTGATGAAGACCACCAGATCTCCGTCCTCGATCGGGCAGGGCGGGCCGATCACCGTGGGCTGAACAAACTCATCGTCCTCGCCCCGATCGTAGGCCTGGGCCAGCGCTGTCGTTCCCGAATCGCTCTGCCATTCGGCCTGGCCGTCGACAATCGCGCTCCAGGCCCGCTGTACCCGATCCCAGCGCTGATCACGATCCATCGCGTAGTAGCGCCCGCTGACCGAGGCCAGCCGGGCTTTCGGCTGCTCATCCAGCGCGGCCTCTAGACGTTCCAGCGATGGTTCGGCGCTGCGTGGCGGGGTATCGCGGCCGTCGAGAAAGGCGTGTACGACAATCTCGCGGGCAGCACTGCCGGCGGCCAGTTCGACCACGGCCAGCAAATGGTCTTCGTGACTATGAACCCCGCCCGGTGACAGCAAGCCCATGACATGCACCCTGCCGCCGGATTGCGCCACGCGCGTGAAGCCTTCGGTCAGGGCAGGGTTGGATTTTAGCTCGTCATTTTCGATCGCCTTGGTGATCCGGGTCAGCTCCTGGTAGACAATCCGACCGGCACCGATATTCATGTGTCCGACTTCGGAATTTCCCATCTGACCATCGGGCAGGCCGACCGCCTCGCCGGATGTCTGCAGCAAGCCATGCGGACACTGCGCCCACAGCTGGTCCCAGTTCGGCGTCGAACCGGTGCTGATGGCGTTGTCGGCAGCTGCCTCGCGATGGCCCCAGCCATCAAGGATCAAAAGTGTCAGCGGCTTTGCTCGGGTCATGTAACTGCTTCCAGATCTGCTCTTAAATAGATGAAATTCAAATGCTTGCAAACGTTTGTAAAAGCTTTCTGTTCAATCAATGATTTATGCTTTCACGCACGCCAGGAGTATGGTACCTGATTGGGCGCTGCTCACAGCAAGGCTGCGGCTGGACTGGCCCGGCGCGTTAATCAAAAACCGGCCGGTGACAAAAACCGCGCCGCGGGCCGGTGGCTGGCATCGGCGGCGAATTTCTTGGATAATGGCGGGCTTTGGTTTGCAATAACCCTACATGGAACAGTTTCTAGAGTTCGTCGGCAACAATCTGCTTCTCTCCGGCCTGTTCGTTGCCGTGCTTCTCGCCTGGCTGGCCTGGGAATTTGCCCGCCTGGCCCGCAAATGGAAAGAGCTTGCCAGCGTCGAAGCAGTGCGCCTGATCAATCGCGAGGACCCACTGATCATCGATGCCTCGAGCAGCGGTGACTACGCCAAGGGCCACATCATCAATGCCGTCAACATCACCTTGTCGCGGGTCGAAGCCGGCAACAAGGAACTGCTGAAGCAGCGAGAGCGCCCGGTGCTGGTTTACTGCAAGAACGGCCAGGCTTCGCCACAGGTGGCCAACAAACTGGTCGGGCTTGGCTTCACCCAGGTCTACGTGCTTGCAGGCGGTCTGGCCCAATGGGTCTCGGACCAGCAGCCGGTCAGTCGCAAGAAAGGCTCGGGCAAAGGCAAGGACCGCAAAGCCGGGGCCGGCAAGTCACGCAAGAAAGCATCGAGCGAGGCCGAACAAACCGTCGAGGATTAAGGCATAGGCCTGATTCTTTTCAATTCATCAAAATCTGACAACACAGGAATTTCTTACGCATGGCAGACGAAAACCAGACTCCAGAAGCCGCCGCCCAGGCTGGCAACCAGCAGCAACAGGGCGCACAGATGATCGTGCAGCACGTCTTCCTGAAAGATGCATCGTTCGAGGCACTGTCTCCGCACGAAATCGAGCAGACCCAGGGCCAGCCCGACATCAATCTGAACCTGGCTCAGCGCACGAATCAGCTCGGCGAAGACCGCTGGGAAGTCGTGTTGACGGTAACGGTCACCGCCAAACAGGCTGACAAGACGGCGTTTATCTGCGAAGTCCAGTACGGTGGCTTGTTCCAGGTTTCCGGGTTCTCCGAAGAGCAAATGCCCTACGTCATCAACGTGCTTTGCCCCAACGTCCTGTTCCCGTACAACCGCACCCAGCTGTCGAACATGGTCCAGGCCGGTGGTTTCTACCTGCCGCCGATCCAGCCTATCAACTTCGAAGCCGTCTTCCGTCAGCGCATGGCCGACGCACAGGCACAGTCGGAACAGCAGCCCGCTGGAGACCCCGCCCAGTGAGCTCTCGCGTTGCCGTGATCGGGGCCGGTTCCTGGGGAACCGCCCTGGCCATGCAGTTGGCACGCCTGAATCACGATGTCCACCTGTGGGCTCGTGACCCCGAGCAGGCAAGCCAGATGCAGCGGCAACGCATCAACCGACGTTACCTGCCGGAGTTTCCACTCGCCGGCAATATTTCGGTGACCGCTGATCTTGAACAAGCGCTGGCCCAAAGCCAGCGCTTTCTTATTGTCACGCCGTCCCATGCCTTTCCGGACACACTGCAGCAGATCCGCCCCCATCTCACGGCAGACACCGGCCTGGCCTGGGCGACCAAGGGCTTCGAGCCTGGCAGCGGTCGCCTGCTGCATGAGGTGGTGGAGGAACAACTGGGCCCGGAGGTGCCACTGGCACTGGTCACGGGCCCCTCATTTGCCAGGGATGTCGCCGCCGCTTTGCCAACCGCGGTCACCGTGGCCGCGACAACACCGGATTTCGGTGCCACCTGGGCTGCGCTTTTGCACGGCTCGGGGTTTCGGGCCTACTACACCGCCGATCTGGTCGGTGCCGAGTTGGGCGGCGCCATCAAGAACGTATTGGCAGTTGCCTGCGGCATGGCCGATGGCATGTCGCTGGGCGCCAACACCCGGGCTGCCCTGATTACCCGCGGACTGGCCGAGACCATGCGCCTGGGCAAGGCCCTGAAAGCCGACCCGCGCACCCTGATGGGCCTGGCCGGCATCGGCGACCTGGTCCTGACCTGCACTGGCGATCTATCCCGAAATCGTCGCCTGGGGCTGGCCCTGGGCCGCGGTCAAAGCATCGAAGAAGCCGTGGCCGACATTGGCCAGGTTGTTGAAGGCATCAAGACCGCCGAGGAAACCATACGCCTGGCCGAACGACTGGGCGTGGAAATGCCGATTACCGAACAGGTTCACGGCATTCTGTTCAAGGGCTGGAGCGCGCGCAAAGGCGTTACCAAGCTGATGGAACGCGATATCAAGCGCGAGACCGAGTAGCGGGCAGGGCATAGCCCAGTTGCCGCCAACCCTCATAGGCGGCAATCGCCACCGCGTTCGACAGGTTCAGGCTCCTCGATGTCGGCTGCTGAGGAATCCGCAGTCGTTGTTCAGGCTTGAACCGAGCCAGCACAGACTCCGGCAACCCCCTGGTTTCCGGCCCGAACAGCAGCACATCACCAGCCTGATACGACCAATCACTGAAGCACCGCTCGGCGCGGGTGGTAAAGGCCAGCCAGCGCGCCTGGCCAATCGCTGCCACGCACTGATCCAGGCTGTCATGCTGGTGTACGCGACTGCGGTCGGTGTGATCCAGGCCCGCTCGCCGCAAGCGCTTGTCATCCAGCGTGAATCCCAGCGGCCCGATCAGATGGAGGCGGGCAGGCAGGTTGGCACACAAACGGATGATATTGCCGGTGTTTGGCGGGATCTCCGGCTCGAACAACACAATATTGAGCAAGCACGGCTGCTCGGATACGGCAGCGGCATTGGTGGCTGGCTGACCGGGATCGGACGGATTCACTGTTGACTTGATTCCCGCTGCATAACGGCGTATTGTATCCGGCGAGCACAAGATATTGTGCCGACAGTATTCGGCGGGCACAACAGGTTGTAGGCAAGTCATTTAGCAACCTGTGTATAAGTCATAACAAACAACTACTTTCAAGAGGTTGCGGCATGAGCGTTTCGGCACAAGCCTTGACAGAGGCGCTTCCCGAGATTGCCTTCCAGGAAGCATCACTGGACATCTGGGACAAGAAGTATCGCCTCAAGTCAAAAACGGGGGAAATCATCGACACCGAAATCGACGACACCTACAAGCGCGTCGCGCGCGCTTTGGCTGACGTCGAAACTACCGAAGAGGCCAAAGAACACTGGTACCGAGAATTTCTCTGGGCGCTGCGACGCGGCGCCATTCCGGCCGGGCGAATCACCTCCAACGCTGGCGCGCTGGCCCACAAGCCGGCCACATCGACCATCAATTGCACCGTGTCGGGCACCATCGGTGACTCGATGAACGACATTCTGGGCAAGGTCCACGAAGCCGGCCTGACCCTGAAAGCAGGCTGCGGCATCGGCTACGAGTTCTCCACCTTGCGGCCCAAGGGCGCCTATGTCTCCGGAGCCGGTGCCTACACCTCCGGCCCGCTGTCGTTCATGGACATCTACGACAAGATGTGCTTCACCGTTTCGTCGGCCGGCGGCCGTCGTGGCGCTCAAATGGCCACCTTCGACATTTCCCACCCGGACGTCGCCGACTTCATCCGCGCCAAGCGCGAAAACGGCGTACTGCGTCAGTTCAACTGCTCGCTGCTGATCACAGACGACTTCCTGCGCGCCGTCCGTGACGACAAAGACTGGCCGCTGGTCTTCCCGGTCCTTGAAAGCGAGGTCGACGAACTGGACTTGTCAGACCCGGACAAGATCATCTGGCGCGACTGGCCCACGACCTCAGGCTACGTCGAAAATGAACAAGGCCTGGTGGCCTGCCGGGTCTACAAGACCGTGCCAGCCCGGCGCCTGTGGAACATGATCATGACCTCGACCTACGACTTTGCCGAACCCGGCTTCGTCCTGGTCGACCGAATCAACGAACAAAACAACAACTGGTGGTGCGAAAACATTCGCGCGACCAATCCATGCGGAGAGCAGCCGCTTCCGGCTTATGGTGCTTGCCTGTTAGGTTCAGTCAACCTGACTCGGTTCGTCGAAGAACCGTTCACCGAGCAGGCTAGGTTCAATTGGGATGAATACCGTCGTACCGTCAAGATCTTCACCCGCATGCTCGATAACGTGGTTGAAATCAACGGCTTGCCGCTTGAGCAGCAGCGCCGCGAGATCGAGTACAAGCGCCGTCACGGTATGGGCTTTCTGGGCCTGGGCTCCACCCTGACCATGCTGCGCAAGCAATACGGGCGCAGTGATTCGCTGGAATTTACCGAGCGCGTCTCTCGCGAAATGGCCGTCGCCGGCTGGGAAGTGGCACTGGACCTGGCCGAAGAAAAAGGCCCGGCACCGATCATGAACGACGAATTCGAGGTGACGCCGCAAATGCTGAGGCTGCGCCCGGAAATGGTACGCGACGGCTACCAGACAGGCGACCGCGTGCCCGGTCGCATCCTGCATGCCCGGTATAGCCGCTACATGCAAAAAGTGGCCGAGGTGGCACCTGAACTCGTCGATCGCCTGGCCGAAACCGGCGCCCGCTTTTCCCACCACACCTCAATTGCGCCAACCGGCACCATCTCGCTGTCACTGGCCAACAACGCATCCAACGGCATCGAGCCCAGCTTTGCCCATCACTACAACCGAAATGTGATCAGGGAAGGGCGCAAGAGCAAGGAAAAGGTCAGCGTCTATTCTTACGAGCTGCTGGCCTACCGAACCCTGGTCAATCCAGCGGCCATGCCATATTCCGACAACCCGGACGAACAGTTGCCGGACTATTTCGTGACTGCTGAAAACATCACGCCAAGGGAACACGTAGCCATCCAGGCCGCGGCCCAGAAATGGATCGACTCCTCCATTTCCAAGACCGCCAACGTCCCCACCGACTACCCCTATGAGGACTTCAAGGACATTTACATGTTTGCCTGGGAGCAGGGCCTGAAGGGTTGCACAACCTTCCGCTTCAACCCGGAGGCTTTCCAGGGCGTACTGGTAACGGATAAAGATCTCGAATCAACAACTTACGTATTCGAGCTCGAAGACGGTTCAACCATGGAGCTGAAGGGTAACGAAGAAGTCGAATACGACGGCGAAACCCACACCGCGGCCAATCTGTTCGACGCCCTCAAAGAGGGCTACTACGGGAAGTTTTGATCATGACTGTGCGCATTGACAAGAAAATCGTGAGCTACCAGGTCCGCGACGCCAAGAAGGAAGAAGCTGCCAAGGCGGAGAAAAGTGCCGGCAATAAAGCCGAAATCATCCGCATGCATGAAAAGCTGGAGCGTCCTGAAGGCATGGAGTGTCTTGAAGGGGCGACCTACAAAATTCGGACACCGCTGGATGATCACGCCCTTTACGTCACCATCAACGACATCATTCTCAACGCCGGCACCGAGCACGAACAGCGTCGACCGTTTGAAATCTTCATTAATTCCAAGAACATGGACCACTTTCAGTGGATCGTGGCGCTGACCCGGGTGATGTCGGCCGTGTTCCGGAAGGGCGGTGATGTAACGTTCCTGTCCGAAGAGCTACAGGCCGTGTTCGACCCCAAAGGCGGCTACTTCAAGCCAGGCGGTCGCTTCGTGCCGTCCATCGTTGCCGACATCGGCGCGGTCGTCGAGCACCACTTGAAACGCATCGGCCTACTGGAACCGGATGAAATGAGCGAACAGCAGCAGCTCATCCTGGAACAGAAACGGGCCGAATTCGAAGCCAGAGAGCAGCAGGATTCGGCGGAAAAAAAAACCCTGAGTGACGCTCAGACCGGTGAAGTCGCAGCCGCGGGCTCGAAGGGGGAGGCCAGCTACCCAGCCTCGGCAACGGTCTGCTTCAAGTGCAATACCAAGGCCATGATCCTGCTGGACGGCTGCAAAACCTGCCTGGCTTGCGGCTATTCAAAGTGCGGTTGAAAAAGTGTCGATCGGCTGAGCCTGGTGCTCAGCCGACAACCGTGACCAGGCCCGACGCATGACGAGTGACCTTGTCGCTGACGCTACCCATCAATAGCGACTTCAGCTTTGACAACCCGCGCCGTCCCATCACCAGATGGACGCCGGGTCGCGCCTCCAGAAAGCTGATGATCTCGCTGGCCGGATCGCCGGCCAGCAGATAGCGCTTCACAGCCTGGCGCCGAGAACCAAGCTCTGCCTCGGCGGCCGAAAAGACCGACTCGGAAAGCGAAGCCTGATGCTCCTCGAAGCTGGCCTCAGTCACAGACGACAGCTCTGCCGGTCGCTTGCCACGCTCACCGTAGGGATAGACAAAAAGCAAAGCCAGTTCCCGACCCATGGCATCAGCCAGATTCGCACCAGTCTGCAGCGCGCGCAAACTATTGCCCGAACCATCCAGCGCCACAACAACTTGCTTGTCCGATTTAATCATTATTGCCTCGAAAGTGCAGATGAATGCTCAAGCGGGCCGTCATTTTCTCACAAGCTGGACGATAGCTCTAAAAGTCCAGACGCTGTGGACTGCTGGAAAACCGGCCGAATACTCAATTTAACATAATATACATTATGCGAACTA
>SKQI01000030.1 GCA_007119095.1 Wenzhouxiangella sp.
AATCCGTGACCCCAAAATGCCCGTCTCAGTCCGAGAATTAAAAGCCCATCTCTCCCGATACCTGGCCGAAGCACGCGCGGGCAAAGTCATCCGCGTCACCTCTCATCGCAAGGAAATTGCGCGAATCACCGGCGTGCCCGACACGCAGGATGATTCGCTAACCCGCCTGCTGGCTACCGGAGAGGCCCACTGGCGCGGCGGAAAACCGGTCGGGGCACGAATCGTGCTTAGCGAACAGGGTGAACCGCTCTCCAGAATCGTCCTAAGGGAGCGCGGGTGATTCTGTTTCTAGATACCTCGGCTCTGGTCAAACTCTACCTCGTCGAGGAAGACAGCGAAATTACGCACAAGGCCGCACAGCAAGCCGACATCCTCGCTGTCAGTCGAATCGCCTGGGCCGAGTACCACGCTGCCTTGGCAAGGCGATCGAGAGCATTCCCAGAAGATGAAAGCCTGCTCGACCAGGCCCGAGATGCCCTGGCTTCTGACTGGGCCAACTATTTTGTCGTGGAAGTCAGCCAGCCCGTCGTCGAACTGGCAGGCGAGCACGCCGAGCTTTACGCCTTACGCGCCTACGACGCCGTACAACTGGCCACCGCCAGCTACCTCGCCAGCCAGAGCGGTAAACCCGTCCAATTCGGCTGCTTCGACCGCCGCCTCAACAAAGCCGCCACCGCCCAGCGAATGCAAACCCTGAACCCTGAACCCTGAACCCTGAACCCGGAACCCGGAACCCGGAACCCGGAACCCGGAACCCGGAACCCGGAACCCCCAAGTAAACCAAAACCATGCCCCCAACCGAACCAGAATCCTGCGTACTACGCGTAGCCTGCGACGACCAGCCAGGCCTGATCACCCGCATCACCGGCCTGATCTTCGAGATGGGCGGCAACATCACCGAAAACGGAGAATTCGTCGACCCAATCCAGGGTCGCTTCTTCCTGCGCGCTGCCATCACCGGCCTGGACGACGACGCAGGCTTGAGTCAGGCCCTGGCCGAACTGCTGCCGCCCGGTGCCGAAATCGACCTCGACCGCAAGGCCCGCAAGCGCGTGGTACTGATGGCCACCCGCGAGCTGCACTGCCTGGGCGACCTGCTGATCCGCGCCGTCTCCGACGACCTGCCGATGGAAGTCCAGGCCGTCATCGCCAACCACCCGGATCTAGGCAGTTTCGCCGAAGCCCTGGATTTGCCGTTTCACTGCATCTCCCATGAAGGCCTCACCCGCCAGGCCCACGAAGCCCGAATCGCCGAGAAAATCGACGAATACGCACCCGACGTGATCGTGCTGGCCAAGTACATGCGCATCTTCAGTGCCGAATTCGTCCGCCGCTACCGCGGCCGCCTGCTCAACATCCACCACAGCTTCCTGCCTGCCTTCATCGGCGCCAGCCCTTATGAACAGGCCTGGAAACGCGGCGTAAAAATCATCGGCGCCACCGCCCACTTCGCCACCGAAGACCTCGACGAAGGCCCCATCATCGCCCAGGACATCGTCCCCGTCAGCCACACCCACGGCCCCGCCGAAATGGCCCGCAGCGGCCGCGACGTAGAAAAAAGAGTCCTGGCCCGAGCCCTGAGAATCATCCTGGAACGCCGCTACTTCGTAACAAACAACAAAACCATCATCTTCGACTAACCCGGAACTCGGAACCCTAACAGTGCTACCCTAAGTACCGAAAAAAGCACCAAAGCCCCCACGTATGGAAAACACAATAGCCGCCCAGGAAATCAAGCGCCGCGGCATTTCGGCAGTTGATGATGCGCTCCGACTCGGCCCAGTCCATGTGATTCAGCGCAACCAGCCGCGCTACGTCATCCTGAGCGAGGAGGACTATCAGCGCCTGGCCCACCGAAGCAAAGCGCGGGGTGAGCTTTGGCAGCAGTTGCTCAGCGCTCAGGTAGACAAAGGTCGAAGCAAGGCAGAAATTGACCAGCAGCTGGCAGAAGAGCGCGGCAGCTGGAGTCCCTGAAGTCAGAATCGAACGTGTTTTTCCTTGATGCCAGCGCAATCATCTACCTGATCGAGGGGGACGAAGGGCTAAGTCAAGCCACGCGGAATGTCATCACACGATTGAGCGCGGGCCCAGTTGAACCGGCCTTCGCCGTCTCAGCATTGAGCCTGCTTGAATGCCGGGTTCACCCGCTCCGCCATGGAGACGAACACCGCTTGGAAAAATTCGACCATTTCTTCAACGACCCGGGATTGACGATTATCGATATGAGCGCCCAAGTCGTAGAACTGGCGACTATTCTGCGAGCCGAACGCGGCCTGCGCACCCCAGACGCGCTGCAAGCCGCAAGCTGCCTGACCCTCAACCCCGAAACACCCTTCATAACCGGCGACAAGACCTTCAGGAAATTGCCAGCCCTGAACGCCCACATCATAGAGCTGGAAGTCGACTCCTGAACCCGAACCCGGAACCCGGAACCCGGAACCCCAAACCCGTTCCCTTCTCCCCCCAAATCAGCTACCCTCCCAAAGCATCAAAAACCATTCCAACGGAGACCACCCGTGAACCCATCGGTAAATCCTGGGGGAGCAAAGCACCTGACGGTACTTTTGCTGATCATTACCGTATTCCTGGCCGCCTGCGCCACCGGCCCCAACCTGCCGCCGGCGCCCGATGTCATGCCCGAAGATCGCGCCCTGGCAGACTATGTCATCGGCCCGGGTGACAGCCTGAATATCTCGGTGTGGCAACAACCGCAAATGTCGGGCACGGTGCCGGTGCGGCCCGATGGCCGCATAACCACGCCGCTGGTCGAAGACATGGAAGCCGCCGGCAAGACACCAACGCGACTGGCGCGAGATCTGGAACAGGCGCTCAACCAGTACATCCGCGACCCAAGGGTCACGGTCATCGTTGCCAGCATCGCCGCATCCGACGAGCGCGAACAGATTCGCGTGGTCGGGCAGGCCATGGCACCCAGTGCGGTCGCCTATCGCGACGGCATGTCCGTGCTGGATGTGATGATCTCCGTCGGCGGCCTGACGGATTTCGCGGCCGGCAACCGCGCTATCCTGGTGCGCACCATGGACGGTGAGCGCCGCGAATTCAGCCTGCGGCTGAATGACCTGCTGAACCGGGGCGACATGACTGCAGATGTTCGGGTATTGCCCGGCGATGTCATCGTCATCCCGGAATCGCGCTTCTGAGTACCGACAAACCAATAAAAACCAAAAAAGTCAACGAGGGAAAAGCCTGATGAAATCCGCTTACAACGCCGTCCATCGACTGCGCTGGCTGGCCCTGCCTGCCGCCTTGATCGCCCTGTCTGCCGCGGCCGACACGATCAACTGGGACATTGCTCCCAAAGTCTCCCTGGCCCAGATCTACTCGGATAACATCGGTCTGGCCCCATCAGGCCTGCGCGAAGACGATTTCGTCACCCGTCTCGATGCAGGGATTGAACTGACCGGGCAAAGCGCCCGATTTCGGGGCGTGCTGGACTACAACGCCCTGGGCCTGGTGTACTGGGACAACAGCGACTTCAACGACATATTCCACCAGGGCAACGGCGCCCTGCGCTTCGATGCCGTGCCCGACCGCTTCTTCATCGAAGCATCTACGCGTTACTACCAGCGTCTCAGGTCCCGCGCCGGGGTCGGTGGCGATATCGTCAACGTCGGTGTTGATCGCACCGATGTCTGGGAGTTTGGTATTTCTCCAACCTACAAGCACCGCTTTGGCAACTGGTCAGACCTGCGCGCCAGCTACGCCTACGATCGCATTGACTACGAAGTCTCCGACCTGCGAGAGCTCGATAGTCAAAGTCATCGCTTCACCGTCGACCTGACCAGCGGCACCGCCTTTTCCACCTTCGGCTGGGAGCTGAGCTTCGACCGCGAAGAAACCGACTTCGACGACGGTTCGTCAGTCACCTTCCAGACCGCAGAAGCCCTGGGACGCTGGAATGTTTCCGATCGCTTCAGCGCATTTGCCGCCGTCGGTGACGAAGACAACAGTTTTGAGCAAGACCCGCCGCGAGCCCGGCCCAGCGATACCTTCTGGCGAGTCGGCGGCACCTTCCAGCCTGGCCCGCGCACATTCCTCGAAGGATTTGTCGGCGAACGTTATTTCGGTACCACCTTCGGCCTGGACTTCGAGCATCGCATCCGCGACGGCCGCCTGTTCGCTGGCTACTCAGAAGCGCTGGAAACTGTTGGCCGCGGCCGGCGAGGGCAGCTGATAGATGATGATGGTCTGCCTGTGTTCGATCCGGGTACCGGAGATCCGGTGTTCGAAGAGCCGGACCTGCTGGCCGGCGCCTTTCTCCGCAAGCGTTTCGAAGCCGGCGCCAGCATCACCCGCCCGCGAACCCAAGCCAGCGTCCGCATCTACAACGTCAAGCGAGAATTCGAGCTGACCAGCCGCGAGGAAGACTCCTACGGCATCATCATCGACGCCGACTGGCAGGCCTCAGCCAGAATCAACGTCTATGGAGACCTCCGCTACGAAGACACCGACTTCGCCGACATCCAGGGCCGCGAAGACAGCCTGTTCACCCTGCGCCTGGGCGCCCGCCGCGACATCGCCCGCCAAACCACCGCCGCCATCGACTACCGCTACACCACCCGCGATTCCAACCAGGGCTTCGACTACCAGGAAAACCGCCTAACCGCCACCCTAACCCACAGATTCTAAGTGCGCCCCTTGATCCCGGAACCCGGAACCCGTCCTACCCCACCTTCTCCACCCTAGGCGCCGCATACCGCAACCTCCGCGTCCGCCACCGAATCAACCGATGCGCCACCAACAACAACCCCGTATACCCCACCATCGCCCCGGCCGCCAACGCAAACAAGATCCACTGCGGCCAACCCATCTGCCAGGCCAAGATACCGACTAGCCCGGATGCCAACACCATCAAATGAATGGCAGCCACCGTCGCCGTCACCGAAAAATGGCAGCGCTGAATGACATGGTGCAAGTGCGTCCGGTCAGGTGCCATCGGGCTTTTGCCCCGACTTAAGCGGCGGACCGTCAGCGCGAATGTATCCATGCAGGGAATCAGAAGAATCCAGGCAATGGTCACTCGGTAAACCGAACTGCCTTCATAGGTCGCCATCGCAATCGCCAGCCAGGCAATGGCAAACCCCAGCATCATGCTGCCGGCATCGCCCATGAACGCGGCGGCGCGCTTGCGAAACGGAAAACGCATGTTCCAGACCAGGAAGCCGGCCACGGCCGTTGCCAGCACCAGGCTGATGGTGCTCAGTGCCAACGGCGCGTCGCTCAGAAAACCAACGGCGGCCAGCATGCACAGCACAATCAGACCGACCCCGCCGGCCAGTCCGTCCACGCCATCGGCCATATTGATCACGTTGATTACAAATACCATGCACAGCACGGTGAAGGGCACTGAAAACGGACCCAGGCCAACATTGCCGAACGCCGGGCCGAAGATTTGCCCCAGGTGGTTGATCTCCAGCCCTGTCCACAGCACCACCGTCGTGGTAACCAGAACCTGAATGATCAACTTGAAGGCGGCGCGAAGGTCCAGCAGGTCATCGAGTACACCGACAATCAGCAGGACCGACATCCCGACCAGCAGCCCCAGGTAATTTGTCAACTCACCCATGTCGAACAGCATCGCAGCCAGGAAGGCCACGAACATGGCCATGCCGCCGGTCAAAGGCACCGAGCCGTTATGACGCTTGCGATTGCAGGGTTTGTCGACCAGGCCGAATCGCAGGGCCGGCGCGCGTAGCGCAGGCACAAGGCCCGCGGCCACCACAAACGCCATCCCTGCCATGAATCCACTATGAATTGTCAGAACCATGTCAGGAAAAGTCCCCTTAGCATTCCTGTGTCTGACCGGGAACGCTGGTCAAAAGCCTCGCTTCGTTCCCTGTCCCTCATCTGCACCATCGTTAATCTATCAGATCAGGCCGTAAGTCGCCAGCGCGACGGCGTTTTCTGCGGCGACGGGTGCGTCCCGGCGAGGCCGCTTCCGGTCTCACGACAGGCTTACTCTTTGCCACACCCGCAGGCCGCAGCAAGGTGCCAATGAAGGCCGCGAGCACGACTTGAGTCGCCGGCATGTGCCAGCTGAAGTCCGCTGTGGCCACCACCAATAGCGCTGTCAGTCCGCCGTAAAGCGCAATGCGCTCCAGGCTCAGCCGGGCCTGCCGGGCCAGGGCGGCAGCCACCATCAGCACCAGCACCAGGCCCACAACCCCCATTTCCAGCAGCCACTGCAGCACATCGCTGTGGGCATAGTCCCACCAGCCACCGATCTGATCCGGCTGAATCAATTTGAACACCGCTTCGAACCCGCCCAGGCCGGTGCCGTGCAGCCACCAAGCCAGCGGCAAATCGGTCAGCATCAGTTCAAAGGCAATCCGTCGATGGCCGTCCGCTTCGCTGATTGCCAGGCGGTCAGCCAGGGGCTCCAGCCCCATCCATACCGCGAGCAGGAAGGCCCCTAACAGCGCAAGCCAGGCCGGCCAGATGGCATACGGCGGCATCCGCCCTCGATAGCTGGTCAACAGCAACAAGGCGGTCACCGCACCAATGCTCGCACCCATGGCGCCAAGCCGCGATGCGCTGGTAAAAATGGCGGCACCCAGCAGCGCACTGGACACCAGCGAACCCGTCACGCGCAGCTCTTTCGGCAGCTTGCTCAGGCCCGGCATGTCGCGTATCCACCAGACAGCAACGCTCAGCGGCCAGGCCAAGGCCAGGTAAGCGGCAAACAGGTTCCGATTGCTGAAACTACCCTGGATGAAATTCGTACTGCGTCGCTCCCAGATACCGAACACGGTCTCGGCGCCGACCAACTGGCTGACAAGACCGAAACCGGCCTGAAACAGCGCCGAGGCGACCACCGCCAGCCAAAGATAGTTGCGCGCCTGTCGGTCCAGCCCATGCACCAGCCAGGTGATTGCAAACAAGGCCATGAAAATGGCCCAGGCACGCAGCGTTGCGGCTGGGTTGGGTGACCAGAACCCCGGTTCGAAAAACGGATTGCTCCAGAATACGTCCGGATACGGGCCGAAGGTGCGCGCAAGCCAGGAAAACGGCAGCACCTGCAACAACACCGCGCCGCTCATCAAGACCAGAAACAACCACCAGCCGCGGGCGGGCAATACCGTCCTTTGGGGCTCGTCTGCTGGAATTGGCCGGAACAGGGCCAGTGCCGTGGCCAGCAGGGCAGACACCAGCAGGATCACGCCACTTGTTGCCATCAGCTCTGGCGTTCGTACCGGCAGCATCAGCGGCAGCACCAATATCGGCACTACCAGCACCAACGCAACCAGCGGCGGCATGTCGGACGAGCGCCCCATGTCAGTAGTCCACCGCTGCAATCCGCAGCAGCAAAGGGTCTTGCACCAGGTGAAAGCGCAGCTCGTGCTCGAAGACATAATCTGTCGGGCAGTCCGGCAGACGCACGCCCAGGTGATACCGGGTAACCACATTCCAGCCCTCGGCATAGCGGTAGGCCTCGATCACGCTCAGCGATAAACTGCGCCGCGTCGTGCCATCAAACAGGCTGCCATAGGCTTCCTGCAACCAACGCTCACCCTGTTGCAGGTTGGCGCGCGGCTTGTCGACAAA
>SKQI01000131.1 GCA_007119095.1 Wenzhouxiangella sp.
AGGGTTCGCTCATGATCAAACAGTGCTTTTCTGCCCGGTGATGCAGCGAGTCAGGCCAGGTTGCGTGATTTGTTTTCGAGACTGGATCGGTTGGCGCGGTAGGAGCGGCTTGTCCAAGTGCAGCGCCATCTGACCATGAGCACACTCCCCTACTACCTCGGACTTCCAGCCTGGGCTTTTGCTGGCTGGCAGGGGCGGTATTTTCGGGCCGGGGCTTCGGCGCTAGCGGACTACGCGCGGGTGTTCAATGCGGTGGAGGGGAATACCTCGTTTTATCGGGTGCCAGAAGCGGGCACCGTGGCGCGCTGGGGTGAGGCGGTGGCGGGGACGGATTTTCGGTTTTGCTGGAAGTTGCCGCGGGAGGTGACGCATGAAATGCGGCCTGATTTGGCGTTGCTGGATCTGTTTCTTGATCGGATCAGGCCGCTGGGGCGGCATAACGGGCCGTTGATGTTGCAGTTTTCCGAACGGACGGGACCGGATGAGCTGGTTCATGTGCGGCGGATCCTGGACCGGCTGCCGGGGGATCGGCGGCATGTGATCGAAGTGCGGCATCCGGCGTTTTTTGATGATCCGTCTTTGCTGGAGGGCTTGCTTGAGGAGTTCGACCTGGGGCGGGTGTGTATGGATACCCGGCCGTTGTATCAGGGCGATTTGTCGCATCCGGAGGTGCAAAAAGCTCGGCATGAGAAGCCGCAGGTGCCGGTGTTGCCCTCAGTGGGCAATGGGCTGGAGTTCATTCGATTGGTGCTGCATCCGGATTTGACGAGTAGCGCGCGGTGGATTGCGGAGGCTGTCAAGCGCGCTGCGCGTGCCTTGCAGTCCAGCGAGACGGTGTTTGTGATGATTCATTGCCCGAACAATTTGCATTGTCCGGGTTTGGCGGTGGAGTTTCATCAGGCCTTGGGGCGGTATTTGGGTGATCCAGAATGGCCGGCTTTGCCGCCGTGGCCAGTGCCGCAAGGGTCGTTGTTTTAAGCGGCGGGTCCAACCCGTTGAAGAAGGCACGAATTCATATCCAGGGTCAACGTGCCCGGGGACCAAATTGGGGCGGCGCCGGGTGTTTGGGACGGGCATCGCGGTTGCCGAGGACGATGACCAAACTCCGGAACGGTGGCGAAGGATTCGGCATGGACCCCGGCCGCGTTGGGCCGGGCTACGGTTTCGTGCTTGGCTTGAATTTGTAGCCCGGGGCAGCGCAGGTTGGAGAGATGGTGCGGCTTGCCGAAGGCGAGAAGCACCTTCTCGGAAACCGGCTGCGCGTGTGCCCGGGGTCCAATTTTCGGATCAGCGTTGGACGTCTTCGGGGAGCTCGCCGGTTTTGTCGTGGTGGATGATCCATTCGACCATGCGTTCCAGGGGATGAAGGCTGGAGACGTCGTTGAAGCCGACGTCGGTTTGCTCGACTACCGGTTGGCCGGGGTGGTCTTGCTGGTGCAGCCATTGCCAGGTGATCTGGCCGGGATGGATCAGGGGGATTTCGGTGTAATCGACTTCTGCCTGGTTCAGGTCACCATCGACGCGGCTGGCGATGATGCGTGGGGCCGGGTTGGCGGTGTCCAGATCTTCACCGTCGTGCAGGTGCAGGATATGCGGCAGGGCAATACGGTGCCAGCGTGCGCCCTTGCCCTGGTGGACGGCAAAGGCCACGTTGTAGACACCGCCGGGTTCGAAGGTCTTGCTGTCGCGCGGGTTGGGCGCGGCCAGGCTTCGGGTCAGCACGACTTCCCAGGCACCGTCTTCGTGACGACCCCTGGCATCGATGGCGCCGCGGCTGCCGCTGGGCGCGCGCAGGAAACGTTGCGGGATGACATCGCCTTCCTGCCAGTCGTGGTCAGGGTCGAAGGCAACGGCGTGGTCTTCGCTGAGGTAGTAGAGGTCATCCTGGCTGTAGCCCTGCTCGATCAGCCGCTCCCAGGACAGGGCGCGCTTGCCGGTTTTTTCGGGGTCAAACATCCAGGCAGGCTGGTCAGCGTCGTCGTCCCAGTTGGTGGTGTACATGCCCCGACCTTCGGAGCTCAGGCGGTAGTGCAGCACGTAGCCGTTGTCGGCCTTGCCGACCGGGTTGGAGCGGTGGGCGCGCCATTGCCACAGGTCGATGAACTCGCCGCGATCGCGCATGGCATCGAGCTCGTCTTCGCTTCGAATATCGTTCCAGCGTGCCTGATCAGCATCATTGCGGCTGGCGGGAATGTATTTGCGCACATCATTACGACCCATCTCATCGCCCAGGACCGGATGGCGGCGAACCTCACGCGGGTGGGCGGCGCTGTCGAGATGGCGCATGCCATCGTGCACGGTCATGAAGCCGCCGAAGCGGGCGAAGTCCGGCACCGAGCCATCGTCAATCATCATGCTGATGCGGTCTTCGTAAAGACCATGCGGGTTCCGGCCGGGCCGGCCTGCCCCGTGGCGGACCCATTCACCGCCGGTATAGCGCCAGACCTGGTGATACCAGGAGGGCTGGTCTGTCTCATAGCGAAAGCGAACCTGGATGGCTTCGTCGTTGTAGACCACGGCCACCTGCAGGGTGCGAATCTCGTCGGCATCGTCGGGTACCGTGGCCAGCGATACAAGGATAGGCAGCCCGAGCAGCGCCAGGATCAGCAGTTGGAGCAACCGGCGGCCTTCATGCCAGATATATTGAGCGCCGAGCCCTCGATTTGCATCGTGATTCGCCATGGTCATGATTGCCTCTCGGATAGTTCAGGATTTTCTCATTTTAAGCCGAGACCAGCTTGGGAGCCACCGGGTGTTTCGGACGGGCACTCGTAGCGCCGATAGCGACGAGCCAATCCCGGAATTGTGGAGAAGGATTCGGCATGGGCCCCGGCCGCGTTGGGCCGGGCTACGGGCTCGGGGCAGGTGTGAATTTGTAGCCCGGGCCAGCGTAGGTTGGAGAGATGGTGCGGCTTGCCGAAGGCGAGAAGCACCTTCTCGGAAACCGGCCGCGCGTGTGCCCGGGGACCATGTTGCGGGTGCCGCCGGTTGTTGGGGCATGTCATCGGGGCTGCCGAGGGTGATGATCAAATTGCGGAATGGTGGCGAAGGATTCGGCATGGGCCCCGGCCGCGTTGGGCCGGGCTACAACTGAGGGTCGGATCGCGGGCCTTTGGCAACTTGGACGGGGCAGTGCTCTGCGTGATAGCGACAGCAGTTGTCGCGGCTTGGGGTTACTCTTTGCTGTGGGCTGTATTGAGGAGTCATCCAGTTGAGCGATTCTGGTAACCGGGGCAGGGAAAAAGCTGCGCCGCCTTTGAGCAAAAGCCGGTTCATGGCTGGGCGGCAGTGTGTGCTGCGGCTGTATAACGATGTGTATCGACGCGACTTGGCCACGCCGTATTCGGATGCGCAACTGGCGATTTTCGAATGTGGCACGGCGATCGGGGAATTGGCGCAGCAGCGTTGGCCGGGTGGGGTGCTGGTCGGTTTCAAGCCTTGGGAGCGCGGCCGTGCCATCGCTGCGACGAAACGTCTGCTGGATGATCCTGATGTGCCGGCAATCTACGAGGCAGCCTTCGAGCACCAGGGCGTGTTCGTGCGGGTGGATGTGCTGGTTCGCAATGATGATGGCTGGGACATGGTCGAGGTCAAAGGCTCGACCCAGGCGCAGAAGGAGCTGTTTCGACTGGATGTCGCCATTCAGCATTGGGTGCTCACTGGCGCTGGAATTCGCGTTCGGCAAGCCGGGGTATTGGTGCTGAACCGGGATTACGTGTATCCCGGCGGAGATTATGACCTGCAGGCCCTGTTTCGGCTGGGTGATGCCACTGAATTCTGCCAGGAGGCGGCGGCGGAACTGGAAGCCCAAGTGGCCGAGTTCCATCGCATGCTGGATGCCGGGCAGCCGCCTGATGTGTCTGTTGGAGACCACTGCTTTTCTCCTTACGAGTGCCCTTACTACGGGCATTGCACCCGGGGCATGGAGTTTCTGGAGAACCCGATTGACGATCTCTATCGGCTCAATGGGCGCCGCCGTGATGCCTTGCAGGCGATGGGGGTTGAGACGATTGCCGATATTCCGGCGGACTTCGAGCTGACGGCCATCCAGGCGCGCATTCGCCAAGCGGTGATCAGCGGCCAGCCCTGGCAATCGCCGGAACTGGGTCGGGTACTGGAAGAACCTGAATGGCCCTTGCACCATCTGGATTTCGAGGCCTGGCAGCCGGCGCTGCCGCCCTACCCCGGCATGCGTCCGTTTGATGCTCTGCCTTTTCAATTTTCCTTGCATGTCGAACAGGCCGATGGGTCGCTGGCGCATCATGAATACCTGCACGAGGAAAACAGCGATCCGCGCCGGCCGTTGGCAGAGGCCTTGCTGGATGCGGTGGGTGATGTCGGCAGCATTGTTGTGTATTCCAGCTATGAGCGGACGGTACTGCATGCCCTGGCGCGGGATCTGCCGGACTTGAGTGAGGGGCTGCTGGCGCTGGCCGATCGCTTGTGGGACTTGTTGCCGGTGGTGCGAAATCATTATTACCACCCGGACTTTCGGGGATCGTTTTCGATAAAAAGTGTGTTGCCTGCGCTGGTGCCTGATGCGGGGTGGAAGGATTTGGATATCGCCGATGGTCAGGCTGCGGCCTTGGCTTATGAGCAGGCGTTGGCAAGTGGGGATGCGAGGGTTCGGGAACGGACGTTTGGTGCGCTGCGTGACTATTGTCGGCAGGACACCTTGGCGATGGTGCAGTTGTTGCGGGCCTTGCGCGAAAGGAGCGCGGCCGGTTGATCGATTGGCAAACGCTTCGGTCCTGAGGGTGAACCAGGAAATCACGGTTTCGGTTTGGACTGAAGCGCGGCAGAATGCTAGGCTTTGGACTAGCGCATGATTTTGTTCTCTGGGGATTCTCTTGAAAATCACACCTTTCGCCATTCTCGCTGTTTGTTTGGCCGGCGGCGCGCTGGCTGACGTTCAGATTTCGCAGAAGCTCGGTGTCCCCGAGACAGTCCTGCCGGAACTGACGTTGAAACAGCTTGCCGCCTCGACTCTCGCCGGTGACGAGATAAGGAGCCTGGAAGCGCGGTCTTCGAACGATTCGATTTTTCAAGACAGTTTTCGCTACCAGCCGGCACCCGTGCGCCTGTCAGGCAGGAATTGGGACCACGCCGGAGGCCACGTGGCCGCCTGGATTGGTGAACGCGTCGAGCCAATCAGTGTCCAGGTCGATTCGGCCGGAAACTATGAAATCGACCTGCCCGGAGATATTGGCGCCGATGAACTGATTCGTTTGAAGGCGCGCTCCGAAGGCCAGGACGATTGGCGCGAACTGGTCTCTGTCCCTGCCAGCGCACCGCGTCTGGTTGGACTTTCCAACAGTGATGGCCTGGTCACGGCCGGTGAGGTCTTGAGTCTTGATTTTTCCGTTATCGGCACTGCCCACTGGATCGCAACGGTTCAGGCAAACGGCGGCCAAGTCGCCTCTGGTTACGGTGAATATCAGAGCCTTCTGGCAGCCGTCCCGGAAAATGACGTTCATGCAATTGCGACAGTCATTGCCGCGGTGCTCGAGGATGATCGGTTCGAACTACCTGCCCTTCCCCCGGCACTGACCGCTTCCTGCGCGACCGTTGTCGATTGCCTCGAAGACACTAATCGCTTCCAGGCGATCCGCGACCATATCGACAACATGGCGCCAGATCTGCGCGCTGACCTTGAGCAACTGATGCAGGTTGATTGGTGTGACACGCTGGATCAGCGGCTCTGGTTTCTCTCCCCCAGGCCTCAGGCAAACCTGAATACCACCACGCAAACCCGCCGACTGGTGTCTTTCGAGGAACAGAGCAGGGCATCAGGTCTGACTAATGAAGGCGCATTTACGGCCGACTGTGAGGGAAGCGACCTGATGCTTGAGCTCGCCGAACCGTTGGTGCAGGAATCTTTTCCATCAATGCTGATTGATGGTGTCTTCGTACAGGTCAGAGAGCTTCGCACGCTGTCAGAGATTGAACTGCGGTTTGTCGAACGGCGGCTGGAGGGTGACCGGATTGAGCAGACCCTTCAATGGTTGCTCGAATACCCGGATAACCCCGAACTGAGCACAGGCACTCAGCGCGTTCGCACCTTGCATACGGTGCCAAGATCAGAGAGCCTTTCCAGCTTCGACCCGACTGATCTGATTGATGGTCGATTCGCACTGGCCGCGCTGGTCCATGAACAGGACTCCCAGGTGGTTCAAGCCCCTTCAGCAGGCCGCATCGAGTTTTTCGCTGACGGTACTGCAGTAATCATTGACACCGGCGAAAACTTGCAATGGGCCGTAGACCAGAACGCCCTTTCGCTATGGACGCTTGACCAACTGCTTGAACTGACGGTGGTCGCTCACTGGCAGGAAATGGACGAAACACCGTTTGTCCTGGTTGAACGTCTGGAACGCGATTCCAGCGGCGCTGATTGGCAACTCCAGGCAGGCTCGGGCTTCATGGCAGCAGACCTGGATGTCGGGCCCATCACCTCTGAAGGCTTCTATCAGGATTTCGGCAGCCGAAACAGCGCTCACCCCAGACAGACGATTGCTTATGAGCTTCAAGAGGGCATTGGCTGGCGGTTATTTACCGACCCGGATCCAAATTCCCCCCAAGACATTTTTGCCTCAAACAGCAGCCCGGTCTACGGGTGGGAACCTACGTCATCCGGCATGGTTTTGCGTTCATGTTGGTTCGAAGGACCAGTATATGAAGAACCGGAAAGCTGTGAGTTTGCCTACCTCAGGCGAGAGTTTCGGCTGCTCCAGATAACTGATGACCGCTGGTATATGCTTGTAAACTCCGCGCAGTGGGGTTCTGGCGCAGGTACGGATCTTGGCGAGCCACCCATCTCAAACTTTACGGCGGTCGTGTTCTTTGAGCGGCAAAGCAATTCACCACCCTGGTTTGTCTCCACCCTTCCCGCGCAGGAACGAGCGGCCCTGGAGGACTACTACCAGGCAATGGATGGCCAAAACTGGACGAACCAGGGCGGCTGGATGGGGCCAGCCGGAACCGAATGCCGATGGGCTGGCATTGGTTGCGACCAAGATCTGGAACATGTCACTGCACTCGGCCCCTTCCCCTTTGCCCCAACTCACCATGGGGTTCTCCCCCCAAGCCTGGAGCAATTGAGCGAGCTCGAGCAGCTCAATCTTTCCATCTCTGGGCCAGCCGAACCTTTCCCTCAATGGTTGACGCAGCTTCAAAATCTAAGACGTCTCAACGTAGCGAATCACCCGTGGACGGGCGCTTTGCCTGCCTCACTGGCCGACCTTACCGGTCTGACTCACCTGGTGCTGACGTCCGGTGCGTTGGCAGGTGAAATCCCACAGGCTATCGGTCAACTGACGCAGCTGCAGGAGCTGTCATTGTCCGGCAACCAACTCTCAGGTCAGATACCCGATGAACTCACGCAGCTGGCGGCGCTTGAGCGCTTGCGTTTGGGCGCGAATTCGCTATCCGGCAGCATCCCTGAGAACATCGGTGCCTTGCAATCGCTTAGAGAGCTGTCCCTGGCAGGCACCCAGCTAAGCGGGTCCATACCAGATTCACTCGGTTCCCTGGAACAACTCGAGACTTTGCTGCTCGGCAACAACAATCTTTCCGGAAACATTCCCGCCAGCATTGGTGGTCTTTCATCTCTGATCACGCTGAACCTGGGCGGGAATCAGCTGACAGGTCCGATACCAGAGGCTTTCGGTAACTTATCTCAGCTACAAAACGCGTTCTTGTCTGGCAATATGCTGACCGGGCCGTTGCCAGATACGTTGGGCAATCTGGATCAACTAAGAAACCTGAACCTTTCCAATAACAGCATTAGCGGCAGTTTCCCAAGTCAACTCATAAGCGTCAGCGACTTGCGACATCTCAATCTGTCCGGAAACCAATTGTCCGGCTTTCTACCCAACTGGATAGGTGAGTTGACCAGCCTGCAAACGCTCTTCCTGCAAGATAATGCAATGGGCGGGCAGCTGCCTTCGCAGCTGATGAACCTGATCAATCTGTCTGATTCCGGTGGACTCAACCTCTGCGGAAACGGTTTCGTAACGTCAAACACCAGCCTTGATGCCTTTATTGTCAGCAAACATGTCGGCAATGACTGGCAAGGCTGTCAGCAATGAGCACTCAAGCCTGACCCAATGCAATGGCTCCCGGGCGGTGTGCTCGCCCGGGCTAAGGTTTCTGTTCGTAGTCGGTGTACTTGCGGGCGCTGCCACGGACCTGGTCGGCGGGGTACTTTTTGGCGTTGTGGCGCATTTTGTCGGCGACGGCTGGGCCGATGTCGATATCCAGCTGGTCGGACAAGGTGGCCAGGTAGATCTGGATATCGGCAATTTCGTGGGCAACCTGGGCGCGGACTTCCGGGGTCAGGTCCTGGCTCTGCTCCGCGGTCAGCCACTGGAAATGTTCGAGTAGTTCGCCGACTTCACCGGCCAGGGCCATGGCCAGGTTTTTCGGCGTGTGAAACTGCTGCCAGTCGCGCTCGGCAACGAAGCGGCGGAATTCGGCTTTGAATGCCTTAAGCTCCGGCCACTCTTCGCCGGATATGACGCGGTCAGATTGATTCATCTGTTCAGTATCTTCGAGAAGGTGGCTGTCTGGCAAATTCGGTGCAGGGAATGGGCTCAGCCCGTGCCAAGCGACGGAACTCGGCAGCGCTTTTCCAGGCGCCAGAAGATCTTTCCTGTTTCTTTGAAATAACGCTATCGAGCCCGGATTAGCCAAATAAAGCTTCCCCAAAGGCTCGCAAATTCGTGGCACTAATTGGCCTGAAATCTCGATTTATAAGGTATAAGGTCCGTATGGTGCCGCCATCGCTTCCCGGCTATCGGGTAGCGTCAGTCAGCCGGGACCGCACAGGGAGAGATCGGGAGCCAAAGGGCTTCCGTTCGCCATTGCCGCGTCATTTTCGTGCGGTTGATGGCCAACAATATCAACGAGGATGAAGCTGTCATGAGCAAGGCTGATGCAACTCCGGTCGTTCGCACCTCACGGGGAAAATTCGTGTTTTTGCGGACCGTTCTGATCACTCTGGCCATCAGCGCATGGTCTCTGCCAAGCCTCGTTTCTGCCGACATTGAAGTCGACCTGGAAGACACCTCCACCATCCCGGGTGGCATTGCCGTTGTGCCGTTTACGCTGACCGCCGATGGCACCAGCGATTACTTTTTTGGCGATGTCGGCTACCCGGTGCCGGACTTCGAGCTTCGCTCACTGGCCTGGTGTCTACTGGGCAGCACGTCCCCGGGCACCTGCGAGCCCGGTGAGCCTGGAATAGTAGAAATTCGGGTCGGACCGGGGTCCGATCCGATGAACACCTTTACCGGCTATCTGCTTTTCGATGTGGACATCAACGCCGACCTTAGTGTCCTGGTGGTGGACTGGGATGCCGACTCTCTGGACTCCAACTCGGGCTTCATCACCTCATCCTGGTCACAGGTCTCGGTCGTCGATTCTTCCATTATTGTTCTGTCAGCAAGCCCCACTCTGGTGGATTTCGGCGAAGTTGAAATCGGCTCAGGCGGTGAGATCGAAACGGTGGAGATCTGCGGCACCCATGACCAGGCCGGTCCGCTCTGGGTGGTCGACATTCAAACCGACAACGAAAATTTCTTCATTGAACCGGACGCCGGCACCTGCCCCGAGGAATATCCCTTCGACCTGACTGAACAAGCAGGCGGTTGCTGTACCAAGGAGGTGCTGTTTGTGCCTGACAGCGACGAGAATTTCCCGTCACAGCTGGACATTTTCTCCTCAACTGGCCAGAGCAGTTTGCCACTGAACGGATTGGGAGTTCCTGGCGGTGGCGCTTTCCTGCCAACTTTGTCGCCCCCTAGCCATGACTTCGCGACGGTTGCCACCAACACATCGAACACCCAGATTTTCGATGTATTCAATGATGGCAGTTTCCCGGGCGATATCAATGATGTCTTCATCAGCGGTGACGAGGAATTTTCGATTGTTGGTGGCACCTGCGTAGCCCAACTGTTTCCGCTCCAGCTCGGCCCTGGTGAAGAGTGCACGATCGTCGTCGAATTTCTGGTGCCGGGACTGCTGCCCGGGCCGGTCGATTTTTCAGCCGAGCTTATCGTGGACACCGCGATTGGCGAGTTGAATGCCGCGCTGGCAGGTGCAGCAACGACTCTTGACCCGATTTTCAGCGACCGCTTCGACATTGAACTCCTGCCCCTGCTTGGTCTTCCGCGTGGCTTCAACGTACCCATGGGTGGTGGTATTTTCGATTGTTCAATAATGAACTGGAGCAGCAGCGTCGATCTGGACGATAACGATACGGGCAGGCCTGACGAAGGTAACCGCCGTTATTCAGGCGAATGTGGCCTGGCAGTACCGCTGGACACCCTGCCGCGCTACGTCGAAGATCTTAACCCTGACAATGAGGCTTTCTACAAGGCACGCTTCTACGCATTCTTCGACGACATCGACAGCGGCGCGGTCCAGTTCTTCAAGGCCTTTGGTGATGAAATGGGCCGTGTTCAGGTCACCTATGAAGACGGTGACCTGATCTTCAGCGCCTTCGATAATGACAACGTTGAAATCAGCGAAGTCGTTGCCAATATCGGCAGCGGCTGGCATTCGATAGAAATCGTCTGGGAGTCAGGCCCGAACGCACAAGTCCTGCTTTCGGTGAACGACGGGCCTGATGTCGCGATAGAGGTCGATAACTCCGACCATCGTATCGATGATGTGCGGCTGGGCAACCTCGAACCCGCACTCAATGGTACCGGCCTTATCCATCTCGATGCTTTTGACTCACGCAGAATCAGCAGGCCTGGTCGTCTGCTGCGCGGCGATGCCAACGATGACGGTGTCGTTGATGTATTTGACCTGGACGCGATTGACCTTGAGCTGTTCTTGTCAATTGCCGCGCAAGGTCAGCCGGACTGCAACGAAGATGGCGTAGTCGACGTGCTCGACCGCGAATGCATTGGCGAGATCATTGCCGGTGGTGAATCCATCGACTTCGCGATGGGCGAGATCTTTGCCGAACCAGGCCTGCCGATTGAACTGCCCGGCATCATGAACTTCAACGCCTTTGATGCCGATGAGATGTTTATCGATTTGGTGATCGATACCGATCTGCTGTCTTTTGGCACTTCGGGGATAGACTGCGGCAGCGTTGTCGAAGGCGCCGATCTAGGCGGCGGGCATATCTTGGTTTGCGAGTCTTTGGGTGCCGACACTCTCGGTGTCGGCATTTTGGGCAGCACACCTTTACCAGAAGGTGAGCTTTTCCGTCTGCTGCTTGATGTCGACCCGAGTGTCAGCGATGGTGACCAAACCAGCGTTGTTGTCGACTTCCCGGATTTCGCATTCCAAGGCATTCTGCTGCCTTCTACGATGGTTTCGGTCACCGATGGGACGATCATCTTTCAGGAATTCGAGGCCATCCTTTTGGTCGATCCACCAAGCCATGATTTCGGTATTGTCGATGATGAAGATTTCCCGGTAACGCAAAACTTCATCTTCTTCAACGATGGCGTTCCCGGCTCTTTCGCTGATTTCGAAGTCGTGAATTTATTCGGTGACACTGCGTTCAGCCTGATATTCGACGATTGCACCGGCGCCAGCCTGGCCGTCGGCGAAACCTGTGTGGTGACCGTCGAGTTCGATGCAGCCGCCCTGCTACCCGGTCTGTACACTGCGTCCCTGGATCTTCTGACCGATCCATCCATCGACCCTATCCCGATCAGCGGCACTCGGGCCGGCGGTGTTGACTTCGACATCGTCCCGGAGAGCGCTGACTTCGGATCCGTCCAATCCGGCGCCGATCCCGTTCTCCGCAGTTTTGATTTGATCAATACCGGTACCGGTTTGCTGTTCCTTGACGAAATCGACTTCCAGCTCAGCGGTGATACCGCGTTCAGCGTGGTGGACAATGGCTGCAATCCGGATCTGGTACTCAGCCCGGGCGACAGTTGCGAGATCGTACTAGCCTTCCTCGGTGGCACCCAGGCACCGGGCAACTACACCGGGTTCTTTAGCGCCACTTCCTCCATCTCTTCGATCAGCGTCATACTGACCGGCGCACGCGTCGCGTCGGCAAGTTTGTCGGTCAACCCGACAGCGCATGATTTTGGTCAGTTGACGAGCGCAGATTTCCCGGTCAGCCGTTCATTCACTATTGCCAACAGCGGCGAGCCGGGATCATCTCTGCTGGTTTCCAGTACCGTGCTGAGCGGCTCGCCCCTGTTTGGCTTTGTGGCAAACAATTGTCCGGGTGTCGCGCTGGCGGCGGGCCAGTCTTGCAGCTTCACCGTTGTGTTTGACGCCAGCGACGCCGATCCGGGCGATTACAGCGCGAGCGTGGCGGTTGCGTCCTCAGCCGGCGGCACGACGGTTTTGCTGTCCGGCAACCGCCAGTCGTCAGAGCTAAGTTTGAGTGTCACGCCGGAAAGCCATGACTTCGGCTCGCTTGAAGACGATGAACTACCAGCAAGCCAGACATTTACCGTGCAGGCCGTAGGCGATGAGGGCCCGCCCATCTTGATCAGCAATGTGAATCTGAGCGATAGCGACGCGTTCACCATTACTGCCGATTCCTGCACCGGTAGCGAGCTCGGCGCCGATGACAGCTGCCAGATCGAGGTCAGTTTCACCCCGTCAGCGCTGGCGCCCGGCGACTATGCCGCATCCCTGGAGATTGGCTCCGATCAACCGCTGGTCATAGCACTGAGCGGGCGTTACGTGATACCGCCTCCGGAGCCGGACTTTTTCCTGTTGCCCGCACCTTTCGCCCAGCAGCCAGGCGTGGCCGCTTACGTCGGCGCCGGCAGCTTCAGCGGCACCGGACGCGTTGTTGCAGCAGCCGGCCAGATCGGGCCAGCGGCCACGACTCGCTTTCTGATCAGCACGCCGACTGAAGGTGCGGTCTACCTTGTGGCCGACGGCGACTTCAATTCCCCGGCACGCCAGCTTGATAGCGAGCTTGCTGCCGCGATTCGCTTCCAGCTTGCCGATCCGTCTCCGTTCGGCATGAGCCTGGCCGGCGGCGGCGATTTTCGCGCTTCCGGTCATTCCGCCATCGCCCTGGGGGATTATCAGGGCGACCGCGTCGTGTTGTTGTTTGGCGGCGACGATACACCGCCAGGCCCTGCAGATGTCGACCTGACCGACGCACCAGGCGACGGTGCTGAAGCCGGCGCCGGGTTCGAGTCCATCGTGATCACAGGCACGACGCTGGCGACCGATGCGTTCGAACTGGCCTTTATCGGTGACTTCAACGGCAACGGTCATGATGACCTGGCTATCGGTCTGCCCGACTATGGCAGCGATGGCCAGGGCCGGGTTTACGTTCTGTTCGGCAACAGCAACAACACCAATATCAACCTGGATGACCTGTCTTCTGATCAAGGCATCATCATTGACGGCACAGTTCCGATGGGCGGCCTGGGCTTCAGTCTGGACGGCGCCGGCGACTTCAACGGCAACGGCCTGGCAGACCTGGTCATCGGTGCGCCATTCGGCAATGACTACGGCCGTGTCTATCTGGTGTTCGGCCACGACGCAGTGGAAAACATCAGCGTCGATGAGCTGGATGGCAGCAACGGCTTTGCGGTGCGCATGCCGGTCGAGTCCAGCGCCGGACCGCGTTTCGGCTACTCGGTAGCCGGTGCCGGTGACTTTGACGGCGATGGCCTGGCTGATGTCATCGTCGGCGCACCGCGCTCCTTGTTGACCGGGCAGCCAAGCGCCCCGGGCCAGGCCCGGATCCTGTTCGGATCGTCCAGCATGGAAGCTGCCGATGTTCTGGTCGACGATACAAGCACTGTGCGTCAACTGGCCATCAACCCGTTCAATGTCGGCAACAACAGCATGTTCGGCTTCTCGGTGACCGGGCTGGGCGATGGCAGCCGCAATGGTTTCAGTGACGTCGCCATCGGCGACCCCGGCTTCGGCGACGCGTCGGGCAATGGCGGACTGCCCCGGTTCTCAGGTCAAGCCTATACCGTGTTCGGCCGGGCCAACCCACCGGGTTCCTTGATTGCCGAATCACTGGAGACGAGCCAGGGCATTGTTTATCGTCCTCAGCAATCGCTGGTGCGGGCGGGCTGGGCTGTTGCAGGCGTCGGTGATTTCAGTGGCGACGGTTTCCCGGATCTGCTCGTGACGGCACCGGGCGGTTCAACCCAACAGGGCGGCGAGCAAGGCCAGGCCTGGATCGTCGGCGGGCGAGAAACAGCTCTGGATATCGACCCGGTGATCGAAAGCATCAATCCGCCGGCCGGCCTCTTTGCTGGCGGCCAGACCATCACCATTGTCGGGCGCCACTTTCTTGAAGGGGCCGAAGTCTGGTTCGGAGACCAGGCCTGTGTTGAGCTGGAACGCATTGACCATCGTCAACTGCAGTGCCTGAGCCCGCCATCGGATACGCCCATTGTCGATATCAGCGTCGTCAACCCCGATGGCACTGGCGATACGGTCAACGAGGGCTTCCGCTATGTTGGCCCGACTGCGCTGGAAATCAGTGCCGCGGCATTTCCCGGTCAATTCGGACAATCCGGACGGCTGGCTGAGTTCGAAGTGTTCAATGGTGGTGACGTGCCAGCCGAGCAGCTGGTGCTGACGATCACCGTGGACAATGCCGACCTGATCGGCTGGTTCAGCCTGACGCCTCAATGCGTGGTTGAGGGGCAGAGCGCCACCTGTGACTTTTCCGAGCTCGTCCCCTGGCAATGCGCTATCGAAGACCAACAAGCCGTTTGCATTCTCGACCGTTTGCCAAGCAGTGCGCGCGCGGCCGTGTTACTGGATCTGGGCGGTGCCGGTGTGATTGCAACCACGCTGCAGGTGACTTCGGTCAACGCGGATACAAAGAATGCCGATGCCGAGCTATTCGGCGCCAACGAATAATCTGAGGGAGTAGACCATGTTTTCGCGACTGCTTGCATGGAGTGCAATCATCAGCCTGGCTGGGATGAGCCTGGCTTCCGAAGCTTCCACCCGGCAGGGTGTGGTCTACCTGTCCGGGCAGGTCAGTCACTTCAGCTCCGGTCAGCCACGGCTTGCTGGCAACGGCAGCCTCGATTGCCAAGCACCGAACCAGCCACTATTCCGGTTTGAGGAGTCGCTGAGCGTCGACCAGATTGATTTGAACGCGCGCACCAACCCGCAGGGCAACGCGACCGTTTCGATCACGGTGCTGGAAAGCTGTTTCGACGGCACCCTGATATTCAATTACCGGCACGATGCCATCAGCGGCTCTGTTGGTGCTCAGGGTGACCTGGTTGCCGAGCCCGCTGAGCCCAGCGCGCAACTGGCGGCGACTCCCGGTGCGCAGGCCACGGTCCCCATTCTATATACCGCCCGCACAGCAGCCCCCTTAGGCTCAACCTTCCGGTTCCGCCTGTTGGCCAGCGGCATCAACTTCAGCCTGCAATCTCCCGAGCTCGGCAACCTGATCGGCACTGCCAGCCGCAACAACCTGCCGCTATTGGAAATTCGCATTGCCGGGCGCGATAACGTGGTTGAGATCGGAGAATTGCCGCAACCCCTGGACGATCGCTCGGCAGACGCCGGACGTGCCTTGAATCGGGTCTGTCAGTCGCCCAATCCGCCGGAATTCTGCGATGTGATCGCGCGTGCCATTGAGGAGGCCGAAAGCGAAGAAGAGCGAACCGAATTGTCACGACGGACCACCATGGCTTTCGACGCTCACCAGGTCACCTCGATCCCAAGCGTTTCCGGTGAGGCCGCGCGCGTTCAGGCCGATAACGTCGGCCAGCGCGTACAGGCACTTCGCACTGGAGGACCCATGCCGGTCATGGCGCTGGACGGACTCAGTCTGAGCTACCAGGGGGTCAGGCTCGACAGCAACCTGTTGCCACAGTCTCTGCTGAACCGAATCAATGGCCAGGATGATGCCAGCCAGCTATTGAGCCAGCCATGGGGCTTTTTCATCAACGGCAACATTGCCATTGGCGATCGTTCCCGGCGCGGCCGGGAAACAGGCTACGACTTCGACTCCTGGGGTGTGACCAGCGGTTTTGACTACCGTTTTCGGGAAGGCCATGTCGCTGGCGTGGCTGTGGGCTATAGCGAATACTCGGCCGACCTTGATGAAGACGGCGGCGGCATGGACAGTGATTCCTGGACAGTTCAGGCGTACGGGTCGTGGCAGTTCAGCGAGCGTCTTTATGCCGACCTGACGTTGGGTTACACGATGTCGGATTTCGACCTGCAGCGGGTGGTCGACCTGAGCGGCATTGGCCCCTATGGACGGCGAATCGCACGCGGCAGTACCGACGGCACCCAGATCGATACCAGCGTGGCCTTGAACTACCGAATCGACACCAGCACGGCGCTTAGCATTACCCCGTATGGTCAGTTCAACTATGCCCGCACACGCATCGACGGATTCACCGAGTCTGGCACCATTTTCGACTACCGTTACCCCAGTCAGAACTTCGACTCCTACCTGTTCACCGGGGGTGTCCGTCTGGCCCGGCCCGTCGCCCTGGAGCGAGGCGTACTGGTGCCATTTGCCGATCTGGCCGTCGAGTACGAAGCCGGGCTGGATTCCTACACCATGCAACCGGTGCTGGCCGGCAGCGATTTCGACGGGCCGCTGGTGCTGGTCAGTGATCCCGATCGCTTCTTCGGCCGCGCTCACTTCGGCGTCAGCTTTGTTGGCCTGACCGGCACCCAGTTCTTCGCCAGCTACAGCGCCCTGCTGTTCGACAGCAGCACGACCCGGCACTCGCTTTACCTAGGCGTGCGTTTCGAGTTTTAGAAAGCCGTTTTCGGCAGCTGGCCCACGGTTGGTTAGCTGCCTTGTTCGGCCAGCTGTTGCCGCCACTGGCGCGGCGACATGCCCATTTTCCGGTTGAACACGCGCGAAAAGGCCGACACACTTCGAAATCCGGTTGCATAAGCAATGCAGGAGACCTGATGATCGGTTTCCCGAAGCTGGTTGATTGCTTCTTCCAGGCGGATTTCGCGAATCAGCTCCGCCGGGCTCGATTGGGTGAACTCCTTGATTTGACGGTAAAGTACGCTCCGGCTCATGCCCAGCCGATGGGCCAGGCGGTCGACAGAAAAATCCGGGTCGGCCAGATGCAGCAATACCTCCAGTCGGATCTGGGCCAGTAGGCTGACCTCATCACTGCCCCGATCATCCCCCTGGGCGATCCGGGCTTCCGGCTGTTCGGACTGAGTGAGAGCTGCGTTGTCTGCCACTTCTTCAGATCCTTGCCCTGAGTCGGTGAACGTTCCAACCTGCTCCAGCATGGCTTCCAGAGTTCGCGTCCGCGCCTGAACGACATCCAGATTACGCAGTTTTTTCGTGCGCTTGGTCTGCTGCATCAGTGGTTCCATGGCCGCCGACAAGGCTGACTTGAGTTCACGGCTGACCGCTTGCAACGCGGTTCTATGCTGGATATCAACTTTTCGGAACGCATCGGAGAGGCTGGAGACCTGCTCGGTGGCAATAGTCAAGCGCCGGGACCGATCCTGAATCTCTTCCTCCAGTCGACGCTCACGCAGCTGACCGACTCGCCAGAAAGCAAACATCAGCAGCAACCCTGCAAAGGCGCCGAATCCATGCAAAAGCGGATGCTCGTGAAGTCGATACCCGGCACTGAACGATAGGGTCTGTGCAGCGTCTGGCCAGGGGGTGTTGACGTAGCGCGAACTGACCTCAAGCGTATGTCGCCCCGGTTTCAGGTCGCGAAAATTCAGGTTTCGCCGGTGCCCCACCTCGTTCCACGCTTCTTCTCCTGAGAAACGATACCGGAACTGTACATTTTCCGGCTCGGCCAGGGCGATAGCCGTCAATTCCACCTCAAGGTGGCGCGCATGTCGCGACAGGTGAAGGGACTCGTCAGCCGCCGGGTTTAGCACCCGAAGTTGCGTCGCCAGTGATTGCTGCTCGACCGAACGACCAACCAGCGGTCGAATGGAAACCAGTCCCATCTGGTTGGGAAACCAGATGCGGCCGTCGGCGGTGCGCGCCCCAGCGCGGTAAACACCACCGTTTCCCTCGATGCTGGTCAACCCATGACGTTGGCCAAGACGATAGAAATCCGGTGTGATGCTGACGCTTCCCCGCAGGAAAGCTTGCAGCGCGTCGACATCCACCCAGTAAATGCCCCCGTTGGTATTCACCCACAGCCGGTTGTCGTCATCAAGAATCAGGTAGTGGGCACTGTGGTGAGGCAGCCCTGCGGTTTGCGAAATACAGCCGTCAACATTCAGTCCCGAATCCAGCAGACAGATACCGGCATCTTCTGTCCCGACCAGCACTGAGCCGTCATCCAGATGCAACAGCGATCTCACGAACTCACTGGACAGACCTTGCTCGAGCCCAATCACGCGATCCGGGGAAGTCGATCCATGGTCGCGCCTGTATACAAGGAGGCCGTGGCCGTTGGTACCGAATATCAGTCGGCCGGCGTCGTCCTCCAGGGCTGTCCGCACCGTTGCGGAGTGAACGGCCTGCTGCTGCCAGCTTGAATCGCCGGCGCGCCGAAACAAGCCCGCATCCGTCCCCGCCCAGACCACTCCCTCTAGATCCCTGTGCAGGAGCAACACCTCATCAGTCGGGACAGGAAAGTCATCAATCGGGCGGCAGCTGCCTGGCTGCTCCAGAAGGCACAGACCGTGACCTGCAATCAGCAGTCCTGTGCTGTCTGGCAGCACATCCCGAATCGCACGATCCAACAATCGGGTCCAGCGGCCGGTTGCTGGTTCAAACTGAGCGAGCTCAACCCAGCTTCCAACAAGAATGGCATCATCCAAAGTACTCACAAAGGTAATGTTGGGGTCGGCCAGCTCCCCGGGACTGGCACCGTGCATCTCGATGGCAGTTTGCTTGAGTAGGCGGACACCGGAGCGCGGCTGGGCAAGCCAGATCTGATCGAAAGGGTCAACCACGAAATCGACGATGCGCTCCTCGGCGCGATACTTCAGCAGCCCGTCTCGCCACAGATTAAGGCCATCGTTGATCCAGCGCCGACCCACACTGTCAATCCACTCGATCCTGACTGGGCTGCGATCGGCTGTCGGGCTGGTGGCGTGTGGAACAGGTAAAGGAGTCACGAGTGACCCGGACACCATATGCGGGCCAAATCCCGTCGAGCTGAAAAGATTGGCCAGCAACCAGCCGCGCTCTGTCCATGCAGCCCGGATGGGCCTTGGCTGGAGTTGGTCGAGGTCGAGACGGTGAACCAAGGTCAAACCACCATCCGAGGGCCCGAATTGCAAAAGCGATTGCGCTGCAACCACCAGTAACTCAGCCTCTGGACCACTGGCCAGGCCAACCAATCGGTCGGAGTCAATATGCAACAGCAAGCGTGGCTGGTCGTCTGCATCGGTCAGCTCAAAAACGCGACCATCGGCAGTACCGATCAACAATCGTTCGCCGTAGTGGTCAGTCGCAATGGCGGAAAAAGGGGCAGCATCATAAGTGCTGATGCCTGAGTCAGGATCCCAGGAGCGCAGTAAGCGCCGACCGGAACATATGAACCATAACTTGTCATTGAACGGCACGGCCCGATCGAGATCTGCAGCACTCAGAACCTGATAGCCATTTTCTCCCAAGTGGCCAATCCGCCCGTCCTCGAGTTGAACCATGACCCCGCCGACATCGCCAGGCGCGGAAAAAACTCTTGCAAAACGGTTTCCGGCAAGTTCCGGCGTATTGGCGCGGTTGAAGTGCTGAAAGTCGAAACCCTGATATCGCACCAGGCCGTCATAGGTCGCCAGCCAAAGCTGGTTACTGCGGTCCAGCGCCAACCCAGAAACATTCTCGGCTGGAAGCCCTTCATCCACCGACCATTGCTTAACAAGCCTGTACTGGCTCTCTGATTCAGCATCAAAGCATATACCTACACAAGCTAAAGCAACAAAAAGATATCTCCACACTTGCCCGTACCGAAATCCAAAGCGCGATTATCGCGCGATTCCGTTCCACAGAACAACCGAATGGCTCCCGGGACGTTTGGAAAAAACTTTGGGATGCAAGGACAAAAGTTTGATCTTTCAATTCAGCCGGTCGAAAGTAGACTTTGCGCCTCTTCTTTTCAAACGGGGGCACCCATCATCATGGTTTTCAAGCAATTTCTAAAAAGTGGACTGCGAGCCCAGGAGCGAATGAATCGTTCCCCGTACCTTTCAGTGCCGGCACTACTCGCAGTCACGACGATGCTTGCGATATCCAGTCTGGCTGGCGCACAAACCGCACCAACCAACTTCAATCTCATATTTCAGGAAGCCACTCAGAGCGAGATCGACGGCGTACCCGGCTACGGCGCCAACTTCGGGGCCGGAAACACCTATGACCTCAGGTTCGGACAGGACAACGATGGCAATCCGGTCCAGACACCCATTATTGAAAGCTTCGAGGTGGGTCCGGATCTTTTCATCCAGGTCCCCCGGCCCGTGCCCACGCCCTACGACCGGGTGATCGTCAATCGGCGAGTTACGCCCAGCGTGGACAATCTGAACAAGTTCACCGGCTTTTTCAGCAACAACGGACTTGCCGGTGGCGTGGCCGATGGCGCTGAGGTCTTTTTTCAATCCACATTCATCGGGTCGATTGAAGAGATCATCAACAGCTACGACATCGATCGTGGTGCGGACAACGTTTTCGCCAACGCCGCCTCTGTAGCAACCCGCAACAATGTCCAGCGCATCGATATGATCATTGATGACCCGCTGTTAGTCGGCGCGGGTGCATTGGCTAGAACCGGCATCCTGCTCCTTGAGCGCGGCGGAAACGATCAACTGACATTTGCTGCCATCACCAGCCTCGACCCCGACACCGGCGAAGTGACCGGTCTGGGCCCACTGGTCCAGACTTCTGGCCCGCTGGGCAATACCTGGGGCTCCACCGGCGTAAATCGAGCGACTACGGTATTTCAGAACGCCAACGCTCAGACAGGTTTTCAGGATATCCGTCCGGACCAAAACCTGAGCCCGCAGGCTATCAGCGGTAGCTTCATCAGCCTGGCAGATCTGGGCATTGCTGCAGGCCAGCCAATATTCGGCCTGGCCTTGTTCGGTAACGACGTGGACGACACCATGGACCTGATCGGCCTTACTGATGTCCCGCTGGATACCGATGGCACCGGCGACGGCGGCCTTGACCTGATGGGCGGCGGCGGCTTCTTTTTCTCGTCCCAATTGGAGCTCGACAAGCAGGCCGACGTGGCCACCTATGCCAATGTTGGCGATGAAATCCAATACAGCTTTGTGCTGAGCAACAACGGCGCGGTGACCCTGACCAACGTCCAGGTCAACGACCCGATGCTCGGGGGCCTGGTCCCTTGCTCTCCGTCAACCCTGTTGCCAGGAGAAGCCGCCAACTGCGGTCCCGTAACCTACGTGGTGACCCAGGCAGATATCGACGCAGGCCAGATCACCAATGTGGCCCAGGGCTCCGGCCTGGATCCGGATGACGAGCCCTTGTTTGCGCTCGATAGCGCCATCGTAACCGGCCCTGCCCAGGAACCCGGTCTGGAGGTGGAGAAACTGCTGACCGATTCACCCGACCCGATCTTTGCCGGCGACCTGCTCGAGTTCACTATCAGCGCGACCAACACCGGCAATATCACGTTGACCGACGTCGTCGTCACCGATCCACTGCTCGACCCTGACAGCATCACCTGCCCCACCCTGGCTCCCGGTGACAGCTGTGTACTGATCGGCACTTATGAAGTAAACCAGGCCGACATCAATGCCGGAGAATTCATCAATCTGGCGTCAGCCGAAGCACCTGACCCGACCGATCCGGGCGGCCCGCCGCTGACAGACGATGACGAAGTAACTACCCCCCTGCCAGCCGTACCTGATATCGTGCTGGATAAAGTCATTTCTGCAGGGAGCCCGTTCAGCCAGGTCAATGATCAGATCGACTATTCGCTGACTGCCACGAACACCGGCAATGTCCCGCTGGAAAATGTCATCATCAATGACCCCGACATCGCCAGCCTGAGCTGCGTTCCGGCTCAGCCAGCAACGCTCGCTCCCGGCGAAACTCTAGTCTGTACTGGCAGCTACAACGTTGACCAGGACGATATCGACGCAGGCTTTTTCACCAATGTTGGCACTGTCGATGGGTCGGGCCCGGCTGGCCAGCCCGTTTCCGATACGGACGACGCTACTGCTGACGGTCCGGCCGCCGCGCCCGGTATTGAAGTGGCGAAGGAGCTCACTGACGCGCCAGATCCGATCGTCGATGGCAGCGTATTGACTTATACCGTCACCGCGACCAACACCGGTAACGTCACGCTGACCGATGTCGTGGTCTCCGATGACCTGATCGATCCGTCCTCGATCACCTGCCCCTCCGTGGCACCAGGCGACACCTGCGTTCTGACCGGGACGTATACGGTCGACCAGGATGACATCGATGCCGGCCAGATCGTCAATACGGGCTCTGTCGAGGCACCGGATCCCACCGATCCGGGTGGTCCGCCGCTGACCGACGATGACGACGTAACTACACCCATCAACCAAGGCCCCGCCATTGAACTGGTCAAGGAGCTGACCGATGCGCCGACGCCGATCGTTGATGGCAGCGTGCTGACCTACACTGTCACGGCCACTAACACCGGCAATGTGACGCTGACCAATGTCGTCGTGACCGACAACTTGATCGATCCGTCGAGCATCACCTGCCCGAGTGTTGCACCAGGCGACACCTGCATCCTGACCGGAACGTACACGG
>SKQI01000085.1 GCA_007119095.1 Wenzhouxiangella sp.
GCAGGCAGCATGGCCTGAGCGTGATCATCATCTGCAAGAACGAAGCCGACCGGATCGGCCGCTGCCTGGAATCCGTCGCCGGCTGGGCCGAGGAAGTAATCGTCCTCGACAGCGGCAGCACGGATCGCACGGTCGAGATTGCGCGCCAATACACTGAACAGGTTCATCAGACCAATTGGCCCGGCTACGGCCGCCAGAAACAGCGGGCGCTGGAAATGGCCGGCCAGGACTGGGTGCTGTCGATGGATGCCGATGAAGCACTGGACGAAGAGCTTCGGCGCGAAATCGACCACGTGCTGGCGCAAAGGCAACCAGCCCATCATGGTTACGCACTGACCTGGCTGACCCATGCCTTCGGCCGGACATTGTCATTCGGTCACTGGGCAAGGACTCCGCTGCGCCTGGTGGAACGCGAAAGGGCGCATTTCACCCTGTCTGAAGTGCACGAAAAAATCGTCATGGCGCCGGATTCAAGAGTCGGGCTGCTCGAAGCCCCACTGCATCATTGGGTCTTCCGCGATCTTGACCATGCCCGCCAGAAGTTTGATCGGTATGCTCGCCTGCAGTCCGCCGAGCGTCAGAAGCGGGGTCGTCGCGTTCGTTTTGCTGCCACGCCCTGGCTGAAGGCGCTGTTCAACTTCATCGACAACTATCTGCTGCGCAATGCCTTTCTGGACGGCAGGGCCGGCTGGACGATGAGCTGGCTGCACGCCGACTACACCCGGAAAAAGTATGGGTATTTGAGGGAGATGGGCTCAGAACGGGGAAAGGCAAAAGGGATGGGAGAAAAGTGAAACCTTACTGGTAGCGGTCTGATTCACCGACTGGGGAGGTCTTGAAGCGGCGATGCAGCCACCAGTATTGGCTTGGGGCGCGGCGAATCTGCTGTTCAAGGAAGGCGTTGAAGCGGGTCAGGTCGGTGACTTGATCGCCGCTTGGGAAACCGTCGAACATTCGGTCGATGAACACCGTGACCCGACCGCTGACCTCATCCTTGATCGGATACATCGGCACAACCACGGCGCGCCCGAGTCTAGCCAGCTCCAGCAAGCCTCGAGCCGTGGCGGTCGGGACGCCGAAAAAAGGCGCAAATTCGCTGCGGTCGGCCCCGAAATCCTGGTCCGGCGCATACCAGAGCACGCCGCCGGCGCGCAGGTGCCGAACCATGGCGCGGAGGTCATCTCTGGGGATCATGGTCCGGGCATAGCGCGAACGGCCTCGATTCTGGGCCGCGTTCAGCACCGGGTTGCGCAGCGGCCGGTAAATGCCGCAGGCCGCTACCTGCTCGCCGAACAGGCGCGCGCCCATTTCCAGGCAAGTCACATGTCCGGTCACAAGCAGCACGCCTTGACCAGCGGCCTTGGCCGCCTTCAGATTTTCCAGACCGCGTACCTCGCCGATTGCAGGGCCCAGCCGACCGGGCCGATACCAGCACATTGCGATCTCGGCCACGCTTTCGGCCAGGTGCCGAAAGTGCCCTTTCAGCACTGCGTCTCTACGCTGCTCCGACCAGTCGGGGAAACACAGCGCCAGATTGCGTCTGGCAATGCCGGCACGCCGCCGCATCAAACCGAGCATCAGGATGCCCAAGGGGCGCATCAGCATCCGCGCCAGTGGCAACGGCAGGCGGCCCAACAGGAAAAGGGGTACCAGGCCGAGACTCGTCATCAGGCTGCGCAGCATATTCATGGATCAGCATTATTCACAGATATGGCGGCCAGCGGGGCTCGCCTTCGAACTCGGCAACTGACGGGTCAATGATCTCCGGTAAACTTGCCGCGTGTTCACCGTCTACCGCATACTCGCCTGGCTGCTGACGCCGATACTGATCAGACGCTTGCATCGGCCAGGGCCAGGCCATGATGGCCTCTGTGATCGGCGCGGCGAGCGACGGGGGCAAATGGCGCCGGTCACCGGCCAGCCGATCTGGGTCCACGCCGCCTCTGTCGGTGAAGTCAACGCTGCCCGGGGCTTGATCGAACATCTCCTGCGCCGTTTTCCAGACAGCCCCGTGCTGCTAAGCACCTTTACCGTTTCCGGGGCGGTACACGCCGAGCGCATTCTCGGTGACAAGGTCAGTCACCGCTTTCTGCCTGTCGATAGTCTGGGCAGCGTGCGGCGCTGGCTGGATGCGACCTCACCCCGACTCGGCATCATCGTGGAGACCGAAATCTGGCCGGAGTTGTTCGAGCAGGCCGCCCGACGCCAGCTGCCGCTGGTTGTAGTCAATGCGCGCTTGAGCGACAAGACCATGCGTCATAGCCGACGATTCAAACGCCTCTACGCCCGCGCCCTGTCCCGAGTCGACCTGGCGCTGTGCCAGACCAGCACCGATGCAGAGCGATTCACGCAGCTGGGCCTTCGATCCGGGCAGGTTGAGGTCAGCGGCAATCTCAAGTTCGATAACCCGCTGCCGACCGATGCCATCAAGACCGCGAAAAGATTGCACGAGTCCTGGCGTCTGAGACCTGCGTGGGTCGCCGGCAGCACCCGACCTGGCGAAGAGTCCATGGCGCTGGCTGCCCACCAGCAGCTTTTGGCCAATCGCCCAGACGCCCTGCTGATCCTGGCCCCACGCCATCCAGAAAGGTGCGGCGATGTGATAGCGCTGATTGAGAAGGCCGGATTGCGCTGGCGAGGCATCGACGAGGCTGCCAACGCGTCCGACCAGGTGGTACTGGTCGACAAACTGGGCGTGCTGACAGCCTGCTACGCTGCCGCCCAGGTCTGCTTTGTCGGCGGCAGCCTGGCCCCATTCGGCGGCCACAACCTGCTTGAGCCGGCTGCGCTGGGCAAGCCGGTGCTGGCAGGTCCTTTCCTTGATCAACAGCGGGCCGCTGCCGAGGCGCTGACCAAGGCGAAAGCCTTGCGTCCGGTCAAAGACGCCCAATCACTGGCTGATACCGTCGACGCGCTCTGGCACCATCCGGAACTCGCGCTGGCCCAGGGCCGGGCCGCCCTGAGTGTGGTTGAATCCGGTCGCGGCGCGCTGCGCCTGACCCTGGACAGGATTGGACAGCGGGTCAACGCAGCAGCTGATTGACCCTGGCCAGATCGTCTTCATCAAGGACGCCGGCAGCCTGGTTCAAGCGCAGCTGGTTCAGGATGAACTGATGACGGGCCTGCGAAAAATCACGCTCTGCCTGAAAGAAGCGCTGCTCGGACTGCAGCACATCGACGATGGTACGGGTTCCGACCTCGAAACCGGCATTGGTGGCTTCAAGCGCGCTTTCGGCTGAAATCAGCGCCTGGCGACGCGCCTCGACCTCGCGGATGCCGGCCACGATGGCGCGGAAAGCGGTCTCGGTCTGGCGCACCACAGCGCGCTCTGTCTGGTCCAGCACTTCATCGGCCGCGCGCAGAGAAAAGCCGGCCTGGCGCCGCCGCGACTGCACGGCAAAGCCCTGGAAAATCGGCACATTCAGATTGATGCCTATATTCCAGCCCTGGTTGCGCAGCTCGGCAGAAGCAAGCACCTCCTGGGTCACCGGATCACGACCCACCCACTCGTTGTCAACGCTGCGCGAATAGCCGCCGGTCAGCGCCAGGGTGGGCAGATGTCCGGCCCGGGCCACGCGCAGGTCAGCTTCGGCGGCATTCAGCTGGCCACGTTGCTGCAGGACTCGCGGGCTGGAATAAAGCGCAATTTCCACCCAATCTTCCGAGCCGGCCGGGGTCGGCATGTCCAGCGGCACATCTTCGATCAGGCGGGCAAAATTTTCAAACGAGGCGCCGGTGATTTCGCGCAAGGCCTCACGGGCATCTTCAAGCTGATTCTCGACCAGAATCACCCGGGCCTGGGCGGCGTCATACACCGCGCGGGCTTCATGCACATCGGTTACCGCGGCCAGCCCGACCTCGAAACGCTGCTCGGCCTGTTCGAACTGACGCCGCAGCGCAGTCTCCTCGGCACGGGCGAAGCGCACTGAATCGAGCGCCGTCAACACATCGAAGTAGCGCTCGCTGATCCGAAACAGGAACGCCTGGTAAGCCTCCGCATACTGCGCATCAGCGGCCATCAGCTCGGCTCGGGCACGGGCAATGCGGCCGAAGTTCGCATCATCAAACAGACTTTGGCGAACCTCGATGCCGTAATTCTCCCTGTCTATATCCGTTGTCCCCTGGTTGGTACCTGCAATGCGGGTGCTCGACCGCCCGAAGGTGCGGCCGGCAGTAGCATTCAGCGACGGCAGCAAGGCCGCCCTGGCCTGCACCGGCGCCTCACCGGCGGCGGCAAGCCGTTGCTCGGCCGCGCGCAGTTCGGCATCGTTGGTCTGGGCAAGCTCGTAAACCCCGAGCAGATCCACTGCCTGGGCATGGGTTGCCATCACCAGGGTCAACGTCAGGGCTGTCATCAATCTAGTCATTGGGCACTATCCGGAAATTCGTCAGGTTTCAAAAATCGAACACGGGTATATCTTCGGCGCCGATCAGGCGCGGCAGATCGGTCTCGAACAAGCTTTCGGGCAGCCACCGGCCTGGTCCGAGGTGGCGCATGCACACTGCTTCCATGGCCGGTGCAAAGCCACGGACAGCAAACAGTCGGCCGCCTACCGCTACCCGATCAAGCAGACACGCGGGCAACGTGGCGCAAGACCCGGTAATAACCAGCACGTCACAGGCTTGCTCCAGTCCGAAGTCTGACAAGGCATCGGCTTGCCGTACCTCGACGCCTTTATGGCCCAACCGGTCCAGACGCGATGCGGCCGACTCTGCAAGATCGGCCAAGATCTCGACTGAAGTCACGTCTGCTCCCAGCGCGGAAAGGCAGGCAGCCACGAAACCGGAGCCCGTGCCGACTTCGAGTACACGCTGGCCGGCCTGGATATCCAGCGACTGCAGCATGCGCCCTTCCTCTACCGGCTTCATCATCACCTGGCCATGACCGAGCGGAATTCTAAGATCGGCGAAAGCAAGCTTGCGGTAACGGGCCGGGACAAAATCCTCTCGGGGCACATCGCGCAAAATATCGAGGACGCGACTATCCAGCACGTCCCAGGTACGGACCTGCTGTTCAATCATGTTGAAGCGCGCCTGCTCGAGATTCAGCGCCATCGGTCCATCCTCGGCAAAAACATTTAATGCGGATGGCTATTGTAGCCGCTGCCTCGTCGACGCGACCGTGCCACAGGTCATGATCTGGTCTCAGGCAGCGCTGGCGACGGGCAATCGTCGAATGCGAGCGCCAAGCTGACCCAGTTTTTCCTCGATATTTTCGTAGCCACGGTCGATGTGATACACCCGGTCGACGACCGTATCCCCCTCGGCCACGAGGCCAGCCAGCACCAGACAGGCCGAGGCCCTCAGGTCAGTCGCCATCAAGGGCGCCCCGGTCAGGCGTTTGACGCCGCGCGTAATGACGGTATTGCCTTCCAGGCGCATGTCGGCGCCCAGGCGCTGCAGCTCATGCACGTGCATGAACCGATTTTCGAACACATTCTCACGCACGATGCCGGTGCCTTCGGCGATCGCATTCAGGGCGGTGAACTGAGCCTGCATATCGGTCGGGAACCCCGGGTACGGCGCAGTGGCAACATTGACCGCGCGCGGCCGACGGCCGCCCATGTCCAGCTCGATCCAGTCCAGGCCGGTATTGATATGGGCACCAGCATCTTCCAGCTTGGCCAACACGGCATCCAGGATTCCGGGAGCAGCCTGGGCGGCACGAATGCGACCTCCAGTCATGGCAGCGCCAACCAGAAAAGTCCCCGCCTCGATGCGATCGGGCAGCACCCGGTAATCAAAACCATCAAGGCGTTCGCAGCCCTCGACCGTGATTGTGTTCGTACCGTGACCGCTGATCTTTGCACCCATGGCAATCAGGCACTCGGCCAGGTCGACCACTTCCGGCTCCTGGGCGGCGTTTTCGATCACGGTGGTGCCCTCGGCCAGGGTTGCCGCCATCAAGATGTTTTCGGTGCCGGTAACGGTGACGGTATCGAGCACGACGCGCGCTCCACGCAACCGGTCGGCCACCGCGTGGATGTAACCGGCCTCGACGCTGATTTTTGCGCCCAATTGATTCAGGCCATGCAGGTGCAAATCGACTGGTCGCGCACCGATGGCGCATCCTCCTGGCAGCGACACCCTGGCTTCTCCAGCACGCGCCACCAGCGGACCGAGCACCAGGATGGATGCCCGCATGGTCTTGACCAGATCATAGGGCGCCATATGACTGCTCAGGCCGCCTGCATCCAGGCTGATCGCCGCATCATCGGCCAACGAAATCTCCACCCCCATGTGACCGAGCAGTTCCATGGTCGTGGTCACATCTTTCAAGTGCGGAACACCACGCAAGCGGCAGGGCTGCTCGGTCAGCAGCGAGGCCATGAGAATAGGCAGAACAGCGTTCTTTGCACCGGATATTTCCACCGTGCCTTGCAGCGGAACGCCGCCGGTTATGAGAATTCGTGCCATGCTTGCATATTCCGAAATGGGCGGGGCGGGACGCCGGCAGAGTCAGGCGCTGATTTCTTCCGGGCTTTTCAGGTCCAGACTGAGCGCGTGAATTTCGCGACCCAGTTCGGGGCCGATGGCAGCGTGAACCAGGCGATGACGCTCGATTCGACTGCGCCCGCTGAAGTCAGCATTGACGATGCGGGCGCTGTAGTGAACGTTGTCGTCAGAGTGAACGCGAACCTGAGCACCGGGCATTGCCTGTAAGATACGCTGCTGGATGACTTCGGGATCCATAGTCGTGTGAATATTGTCTGGTGAACTTGAAAATCTGACCCGCTAACGTGAGATCTAGCGTCGCAACATTCAAGTGTAACCCATTCTCCCCGCCTCTCCGCCGGCATCGGACGACTCCCAGACTTTGATGAATTCAACGCTTGCCATCGCTCTTCTCGAACTGGCCGCGGGCTTTATCCTGCTGATCTGGGCCGCCGACCGCCTCGTTACCGGCGCATCTGCCCTGGCCCGGAACATGGGTGTCTCGCCGCTGGTCGTCGGCCTGACCATCGTCGGCTTCGGGACATCCGCGCCCGAGATGCTGGTCTCGGCCATGGCCTCGGTCCGCGGCAACCCGTCACTGGCAATAGGCAACGCCATTGGTTCGAATATTGCCAATGTCGGCCTGATCCTCGGTCTGACGGCGATGATTTATCCGCTCAAGGTCGAGCGCATCACCCTGAAACGCGAATTTCCGGTGCTCGGTTTCATCATGCTGCTCACCCTGGCCCTGATGTGGAACCTGAATCTGAGCCGAGTCGACGGAGTCGTCCTGGCCGGCGCTCTACTGCTGCTGGTCGGCGCTATGGTCGCTCTGGGACTGGCTCGCGGCGAATCCGATCCGATAGCCGCCAGCCTGACCGACGAGGTACCCGAGGGAATCAGCACCCGGGCCGCGCTGGGCTGGACCCTGCTGGGCCTGACCCTGCTGCCGCTCAGCGCACACATCCTGGTCAATGGCGCGGTCACTCTTGCCCTGATCGTTGGCGTATCCGAGGCCGTTGTCGGGCTGACCATTGTTGCCCTGGGTACCAGCCTGCCTGAGCTGGCCGCCGCCGCCACCAGCGC
>SKQI01000124.1 GCA_007119095.1 Wenzhouxiangella sp.
CAGCCACCTGAGCAGGCCTGAACACAACGCCTCGTTCAGCGGCGATTGGGCATCTATCTGTATGCTGACGCCTTGAGCCCTGTCAACCAAATCCGAACTATGAGCCAAATGATCAGGATTCCCCCGATTTTCCGCTGCTGCCTGAGTCGACGGATACCGGCCCTGTTGCTGGTTGTGTTGATGCTTGCAGGGTGCCAGGCTGAACGCGACCAAGAATCGGAGGAGCCGGCGCCTCAGCACACATCGCAGGAAGGATCCGCAATACCGCCACCTGCAGGCCCGACGACAGAAGACGATGCCAGAGCCGACGCCCTGGCCCAGGCGCTTGCCGAGCGCCAACGCCTCAGTCAGCATCAGGCCGGCGAAACCGACCGTTCGGGTGCGCGCGATCAGTTGCGGGATCAGATGCTTGAGCGCCGACGCGAGGTGCTGGCCGGTCGGGACGGCGATTCGGAAACCGGCCGACGGGCCCTGTCGCCACGCGGCAACTGGTGGGAAGACCAGACGCTGGCCGACGCCATTGTGCTGAGTACCAGCCAGAAATCCCGTATCGCTGCAGCCGCCAGCGAACTGGACCGGGTCAGCACCCGCTCGCGTCAGGCCCTGGCCACCAGTCAGCGTGAACTGATCCAGGCGCTTTCCACGGAATCCCCCGAACTGGCGCGGGACCTGGTCAATCAGCGTCGCCAGCGCGTGGTCGACCTGGCCGAGGCTGAAGCCGCCTGGCTGGATGAACTGCTCGACACCTTGTCAGCGGAGCAACTGGCCACCCTGATCAGTCAGCATCCGCAGCTGATCATGGGCAGGGGGGCTGTTGCCGCGGGAAGAGCTGAGAGGTAAGCCTCAGCCTGGTCTGACGTCGGGTTCTTTTCCTTGATCAAATGACCGGGCCGCAAGATCGGATTTGCGGTGCATGAGATAGATGACCAGGAGCATCGCCGGGATGCCCAGGGCCGAGGCGTAGAAGAAAAAGAAGACGTAGCCGGCCTGGTCGACAATCCAGCCCGAGGGGCCGCCGAGGAACTTTCCGGGCAGGGTCATCAATGAGCTGAACAGGGCGTACTGGGTAGCCGTATAGCGGCGACTGACCAGCCCCGACATCCAGGCGATGAAGACCGTGGCCGAAAAGCCGACGAAAAAGTTGTCACCGGTGATGGTAACGGTAAGCGCCCAGATGACCGGCTGCATGGTTGCCAACCAGGCAAACAACAGGTTGGTCACCGCAATACCAATGGCGCCGACCAGCATCATTGGCATCAGGCCGAAACGGGCGACCATGACACCGCCTACCAGACCGCCGAGTATGGTCATTGCAACCCCGAAAAGACCACTAACGGCGCCGATCTGGGACAGGCTGTAACCGACATCCAGATATAGTGGGTTGGCCATCGCCGCCATGGACAGATCACTGGCCTTGTACAGACCAATCAGGGCCAGGATAGGCAGGGCCAGCCAGCGGAAACGGCGGACAAAATCGACAAAGGGCGCGACAACAGCGCCGGTAATCCAGGCCCCAAACTCCTGACCCGCACCACGCAGACGAGTTCGTTCACGAAAACGGATCACCAGCGGCTCGCGCTCGATATCCAGACGCTCCAGCGTCGAAGGCTCCGGTGAGATGATGACGGCGATGAGCCCCACGATCATCAGGGCAGCCATCGCCAGGTAGGCGAGGGTCCAGCCAATATGGTCGGCCAGAAACAGGGCCCCGGCGCCGGTGGCCAATAGCGCCATGCGGTACCCGAGCACATAAGTACCGGCTAGCGCGGCCTGAAATTCTACCGAGTCGGACTCGATCCTGAATGCATCAATGGTGATGTCCTGTGTTGCCGAAGCAAACGCCACCATCACAGCCAGCAGGGCCAGCTGGGTGAGCTGACTCAAGGGGTCGGTAAACGCCATGCCCGCCAGTCCGACCATGATGGTCAACTGGGCAGCCAGCATCCAACTGCGACGCTGGCCCAGCCAGGCTGTCAACAGCGGCAGGCGGACACGGTCGACCACCGGCGCCCAGAGCACCTTGATCGAATAGGTAATACCCACCCAGGCGAAAAAGCCGATCGCGGTTCGAGACACACCCTCGCTGCGCAGCCAGGCAGTCAGGGTGGAAAAGACCAGCATGAACGGCAGGCCCGCCGAAAAGCCCAGCAGCAACATGCGAGCCACCGTTGGGCGAGCGTAAACGCCCAGCGCGGCACCCCAGGTGCGCCGCGGCGAAGCCGTTGGCTCAGGCCTGATCGGCATAGTCCAGAATCAGCGGGGCGTGATCGGAAAAGCGCTCATCGACATAAATGTCGGCGGCCTGCACACGGTCGGCCAGGCCGGCGCTGACTACGTGGTAATCAATACGCCACCCAACGTTGTTGTCCCAGGCCCGACCGCGGTTGGACCACCAGGTATAACGATCAGGGCGCGGGTCAACCCGGCGAAACGCATCGTGCAGACCGAGCGGACCGAACACATCATCCATCCAGGCGCGCTCCTCGGGAAGAAAACCGGAATTCTTCTGATTGGATTTCCAGTTTTTCAGATCGATTTCCTTGTGCGCGATATTCCAGTCGCCGCAGATGACGTAGTCGCGACCGTCGCTGGCCATGTCGGCCAGGCGCGGCTTCAGGTGATCCATACATTGGTACTTGAACTGCTGGCGCTCTTCTTTCGATGTGCCCGAGGGCAGGTACAGGGAAATAACACTCAAGTTGCCGAAATCGGCCTGTAGCCAGCGTCCCTCGCGATCGAACTCCGGCCAGCCGAGCCCGTAGCTGACCCGGTCCGGCTGCAGGCGCGAATACAGTGCAACACCGGAATAGCCTTTTTTTTCCGCATCGTGATAGAAGCAGTGGTAACCCACTGGGAAAAAATCACGATCGACCAGCTGCGGCAGCTGAGCCTTGGTTTCCTGGATACACACAAAGTCGGCATTCTGCGCCGGCAGCCAGTCGAAAAAACCTTTCCGGGCGGCGGCCCGAATGCCGTTGGCATTTAGAGTGATTACGCGCATGAGAGCTTGCAGGTAAGACGAGTCAGGGCGCTATGTTACCGTTAGGCACCTGCTTGGCATTGGCAAAAATTCATGGCATTCGGGGTTTACTTTGTCCGAATCAAGTAGTACGATTGCAATCGTACTTTCTCAGGAGACCAGACCCATGACCCGTAAGATTCTTTCCGCCGCCTTGTTGAGCATGGCAGCCGGCCTGCTATTGCCCATGCAGGTAATCGCCAACGAGGTACCGATCGTCCCGGCCGGTGAGTTCCTCGAAGCCTTCAATGACCTGCGAGCCGACCTGGAAGAAGGCACGCCGCGCGAGCTTAGCCAACGTGAATGGCGAGATTTCGACCGCATCCACCAGCGTTTCGAGCACCTGCTTTCCGGCGTGGACGATGCGACGCAGTTGCCTAGTCGTCATCAACTGGAGCTTTACAACCTGCAGAACGAACTGGACGGATTGATCATGGGCGGCATCCGCGAGCAACGTGTGTGCTCGGAACAGCGGACGATCGGGTCTCGGATACCTCGCCGCAACTGTCGCACCGTCGCCGAAATTGAAGACGATCGGGTTCGAGCGCGCGACTGGTTGCAGAGCTTCCCGTACCAGATGCAAGGCCCACAGGGCTGAGCTACCGCAACGCGCGGTCTTCAGTCCGCACGATCCCCATCACGCACCTGGCCTGCCGGGTGCGTGATGACTCACTCACCTGGCGGTGCTTTAAGAACACGCCGCTGAGCCCGCCGGTTCAACCTCCTCCCGCCCAGCCACTTGCCGCTGGACCCCATCATCAACCCCGGCAGTTGCATGCAGCTTCAGCGTGCCTTCCAGCGCGCAAACTCAATAACGGCACCACGCCTGAAAACCATGAAAGGCCGGAAAACCGCCTGCTCGAGAGCGGCCGGAACTGCCTGATGCAGGTCGAAACAACCGTTTTTCACTACAATGAAGCCATGCTAGCCCCCTGGACACGCAAATTTCTTGACCTGGCGCTGCGTTATCGAGCGCTGCGATTCGGTGAATTCACCCTCAAGTCAGGGCGGATCAGCCCCTATTTCTTCAACGCCGGCTGCTTCAACGATGGTGCCGGGCTGAGCGAGCTTGCGCACTGCTATGCGGCTGCCATTCAGGCAAGTGGCCTGGAGTTCGATATGCTGTTTGGCCCCGCCTACAAAGGCATTCCGCTGGCTGCCGCCATTGCCATCAGCCTGCAACGCGATTTTGACCGCAACCTGCCATTTGCCTTTAATCGCAAGGAAGCCAAGGATCATGGCGAAGGCGGCGTCATTGTCGGAAGCGAGCTTGCCGGCCGGGTGCTGATTGCCGATGATGTCATCTCGGCCGGTACATCCATCCGCGAATCGCGGAACCTGATTGAGGCTCACGCTGCCCAAGCTACCGGGGTAGTCATCGCCCTGGACAGGCAGGAGCGCGGTCCCGACAAGGTTTCCGCGGTGGACAGCGTGCGCGCAGACGGTCTGAGCGTGATTGCAGTGGCTACCCTGGATGACCTGATCAAATGGCTGGGTGAGCAAGCAGGCGAGGGCGCCGAACTGTCTGCTATGCTGGCCTACCGCGAACGTTATGGAGCATGAGTTCGGGCAATGCGCAGTTTGTTCATCATCGTCTTGTTGAGCTTGATCGCAGCCAGCGTGCAAGCGCAGGTCGTGTATCGCTGGACGGATGAACATGGCGAGAGACATTATGGTCACTCGGTGCCGCCCGAGCATGCGCATCGCGGCTACGAACTGATTGGCCCGGATGGCTCGATTCGGGGGCGTGTCGAACGGGCGCTGACCGAACAGGAGCGGGCCGAGCGAGATGCTGCAAGGCGGCGCGAGGCCGAACTGGCTGCCGAACAGCGCCAGCAGGAAACCCAGGACCGGCTCTTGCTGGCAGCCTATGCCAGCGAAGAGGACATCATCAACGGCATGGAGCGACAGCTGGATGCGCTGAATCAACAGCGTGTATCGCTGCGAGACAGCCTGAGACGTTCTTCGAATCGCTTTGAAGATCTGGTGGGTCGCGCTGCCAGCCTGAGTCAGGAAGGCCAGACCGTGCCGGATCGAATGAATGAAAACATCCGCACGGCTCGCGATGACGTCCAGCAACTGCGGCGGGCGCTTGCAGACCTGGACGAACGCGAACAAGTGATTCGTGACCGCTCCGCTGCAGAACTGGCCCGGTTCCGCGAATTGACCGGCGGCAACGGCCCCTGACCTGCGTGTACGCGCGCTGCCCGTCCTGCGACTTCGTCTACCAGCTTGCTGCCAAAGACCTGGCCGAGGCAGCCGGCACGGTTCGCTGCGGCAACTGCGGCAAGACCTTCAACGCCCTGCTTGAACTGTTCGAAACGCATCCAGGTAGCGGCGAAAGCCCCATCAAGGGCGGGGGCATGCCGCCGCTGCTGGAGCAGCGCTCAATTGTTCAGACTGAACTGCCCGGTGTCAGCCTCGCGCCGCCTGAGCAGGTCGCGCCTCCGATGCTTCATTTTGACGATCAAGTGCTGGATGCATCGGAAAAACGCTGGCCCTGGTCAGCGGCTGCCGCACTGCTCGGGCTTGCCCTGGGCTGGCAGCTTCAGTTCTATTACTCCCATCCAGATTACGCCAGCGCATGGCCTGGACAGGCCACGGCAGTGCCGACTGCAACGGTCGAATCGATTCAGGTGTTGGCTAGGGATCTGCACCGGCACCCCAGCCTGGACGACGCCATCATCATCAGCCTCACCCTGGGAAATACTGGCGATCAGGTCCTGGCCTGGCCAACGCTGGAGTTTCGCCTGTTTGACCCCAGTCAGCAAGTGCTCGGCGTTCGTCGCCTGGATCCCAGTGAATACCTGGACCGTCCTGAGCGCGCTGGCGAGGGGATGCCACCAGGACTGATCGTGCCCGTGATTGCCGAATTCGTCGTCGGTACCACCCAACCCTCGGGCTTTGAGTTCCGCCTACTCTGATCAAACCCGGCTACCGTAACGAGACTGGATTTGCGGGCTCGCTATGCTATCTTATGCGGTTCGCCTTTCAAGGCACTTGAGTACTGGGGGCTTGATGGAACTGGCGGGAATGCTCGGGGATAGGACATTGACGAAGAACAACAAGAACTCAGAAACCTGTTTGCATCAATTTGTTTGCCAGGTGACCCGACAATATCTTGATGATATGGGCACAACGCCGCCGGACAATCTCCATGCCGTCATCACCGGCGAGGTCGAAAAGGCGTTGATCAGTACCGTGCTCGACTATACCGGGAACAACCAATCGCGAGCGGCCGAAATTCTCGGCATGACTCGCACCACCCTGCGCAGCCGCATACGACGTTTCCAGCTCGACTAATTGCCAACAAGGCCTTCGCATGAACAAGCAAACCGATAACGCCCGGTTGGCGTTGCTGAGCGTTTCCGACAAAACCGGCATCGTTGAGCTGGGCCAGGCCCTGCTCAGCCAGGGCTGGACGATCCTGTCAACCGGCGGTACCGCCGCGACCCTGCGCGAGGCCGGGCTGGCCGTTACCGACGTATCCGAGCACACCGGCTTTCCCGAAATCATGGGCGGGCGGGTCAAGACCCTGCACCCCAACATTCATGGCGGCATCCTGGCACGTCGCGGTCGCGATGAAGCCGTGCTTGCCGATCACGGCATTGCCGCCATCGACCTGGTGGTGGTTAATCTATATCCGTTCAGCCAGACCATCTCCCGCCCGGACTGCCGGCTGGATGAGGCCATCGAACAGATCGACATCGGTGGCCCGGCGATGGTCCGAGCAGCGGCCAAGAACCACGCCGCGGTGACCATCGTTTGCGACCCGGTCGATTATCCCTCCCTGATCGAGCAGCTGCCGGACCTACCCACGGCCGAACAACGCCGGGCGTTGGCGGTCAAGGCGTTCGCGCATACCGCCGCCTACGACGGGCAGGTCAGTCAGTACCTGGCCGGCACGCTCTCGGACGAGCCGCTGCCGGCGGTGATCAACATCAACCTGGACCGGGTGGAATCCTTGCGCTACGGCGAAAACCCGCACCAGGGTGCTGGCCTGTACCGGCAGCGCAACCAGCCGGCCGCCGGCCTGGCGGGCGCGCGCCTGGTCCAGGGCAAGCCGCTGTCGTACAACAATCTGCTCGATGCCGATGCCGCGCTCACCGGCATTCGCCTGCTTGGCGATGAACCTGGATGCGTGATCATCAAGCACAGCAACCCCTGTGGCGCGGCCACCGGGGGAGACCTGACCGAAGCCTGGCACAAGGCCCTGGCCTGCGATCCGACATCGGCCTTCGGCGGCATCGTCGCCTTCAACGGCGAAATTGATGCTGACCTGGCCAAGACCCTGACCGGTCGCTTCCTGGAAGTGATCGTCGCCACCGGGGTCAGCGCGGAAGCACAAGCACTGCTCGCGTCCAAGCCTAACCTGCGCGTGTTGGTGCCGGCACCGGCCGGTGGCAACGCCTTGTCGGTGCGCGCCATCGACGGCGGCTGGCTGGTGCAGCAAGCCGACGACATGGCCAGCATCGAGGCCGAATTCAAGGTCGTTACCC
>SKQI01000190.1 GCA_007119095.1 Wenzhouxiangella sp.
CGGAACCCGGAACCCGGAACCCGGAACCCGGAACCCGGAACCCGGAACCCGGAACCCGGAACCCGGAACCCGGAACCCGGAACCCGGAACCCACCATATTCCTTGACACCCCGCACATTCCCCACTATCGTGCCCATAAGTGGTAAATTGTGGGAAATAGTGGAAGCCGGGTGGTCAGGAGTAGTAAGCGGTGTTTTTCGGTGAGACGGCAATCAATCTGGATGCGAAGGGTCGCATGGCCGTGCCGACACGCTATCGCGAGGATCTTGACGCCGCTTGTGCCAACAAGCTCGTGCTGACTTATTCCGCTTTTGATTCCGGTTGCCTGTGGCTGTATCCAGAGCCGGAGTGGGAGCGCGTTCGCGAGCAGGTGATGGCGCTTTCCACATTCAATGCCAGCCACCGCAGCTTGCAGCGGCGCCTGGTGGGTTCGGCCACGCAGGTCGAACCGGACGGTAACGGCCGTCTGCTGTTGCCGGTCACGCTCAGGCAGGTGGCCGGGCTGGAAAAGCGCGTGGTCATGATGGGTATGGGCCAGCGCTTTGAGATCTGGAATGAAAACGTACTGAACCAGCGTCGAATCGAGGAAGAGAAAGAGATCCAGGAACAAGCCTCGACTGAAATGGCGCAACTGGTCCTCTAGGCAGATCATGGCGACGGGGACTGAACATGTGCCGGTGCTGCTGAAGCCGGCGCTGGATGGATTGGCTATTGCCGCAGGTGATATCGCAGTTGATGGCACCTACGGTCGTGGCGGTCACAGCACGGCCCTGCTGGAAAGGTTGGGTCCGCATGGCCGCCTGGTGGTGGTGGATCAGGATCCAGAGGCCATCGCCCATGCGCAAGCGCATTTGGGCGAGGACCAACGGGTCACGATCTGGCACGGCAGTTTTGCCGAGCTTGGGCGGATGGCCCGGGAAACCGGTTGCCTGGGTCGGGTTCGGGCGCTGCTGCTTGACCTGGGGGTGTCATCGCCGCAGCTGGACACCCCGGCTCGGGGTTTCAGCTTTCGGGAAGACGGGCCGCTGGATATGCGGATGGATCCAACAAGGGGCGAATCGGCGGCTTCGTGGCTGGCGCGCGCGACTGAGGCCGATATCGCCCGGATCATCAAGGAATATGGGGAGGAGAGACATGCGCGCCGGATTGCCAGGAGCATCGTCATGGCCAGAGCGGAAGCGCCGCTGACGCGTACCGCCCAACTTGCTGCCATCGTTGCCCGGGCCGCGGGACCTGCACCTGCGGACCGTCACCCCGCTACGCGCACATTCCAGGCCATTCGCATTCATGTCAATGACGAACTCGGGGCGCTGGATCAGGCCCTGGAGCAGGCTGTTGAGGTGCTCGTGCCCGGCGGGCGCATGGCGGTGATCAGCTTCCACTCGCTGGAAGATCGCCGCGTCAAACAGTTCATTCGCCGCCAATCCACGCCGCCGCCGGCCAGTCGTCGGCTGCCCGTGCAGCCCGATTTCACGCCCCGGCTCAAGGCCGTGGGTGGCCTGATCCGACCCACGCCGGAGGAAGAAGCCGGCAATCCCCGCGCGCGCAGCGCCTGCCTGCGTATTGCCGAAAAGCTGGAGGCTGGGGCATGATCCGCTGGCTGCTGTTTACCCTGCTGCTGGGATCTTTGCTGGCCTCCGCCATTGGCGTGGTGATGCTGAGGCACGAGTCGCGCCAGCTGTTTTCGACTCTGCAGCGTGCCCAGGCCGAGCGTGATCAGGCCCAGGTTGAATGGAGCCGGCTGCAGCTTGAGCAGGCCTGGCTGGCCGAAGCCGGTCGCATCGAGCGCGAAGCACGCGAGCAGCTTGGCATGGACCGCCCGCCGCGGGTGGGTATTCTGGTGGAGGGGCCATGAAAGCCAACCCCGCCCCGGAACGCGGTTTGATTCGGCTTTGGGTCACGGCCGGGCTGATGCTGCTGGCCGGGCTGGCCGTGCTGGGTCAGGCAATCAAGCTCCAGGTCATGGAAACGGAGTTCCTGCAGGGGCAGGGCGAGGCGCGTTTCCTGCGCCAGGTTGCCATTCCGACCGTGCGCGGCAATATTGTTGATCGCAACGGCGAGCCGCTGGCTGTTTCGACGCCGGTTGACTCGGTGTGGGCCCATCCCGGTGAACTGCTGCAGGCGGCTGACCGAATTCCGATGCTGGCCGTGGCGCTTGATACCTCCGCCGAGGAACTGGAGCGCCGCCTGACCCAGCGTGCCGGGCGCGAGTTTGTCTGGCTGCAGCGTCGCATCCACCCGGAGACCGCCGACCGCATTCGCGACATGGAAATCCCAGGTGTTTTCATGCGCCGTGAGTATCGCCGTTTCTACCCCACCGGCGAAGTCAGCGCCCAGCTGCTGGGGTTTACCAACATTGATGACATCGGCCAGGAAGGTCTGGAGCTGACCTACAACAGCTGGTTGCAAGGTGAACCCGGCGCCAAGCGGGTGATCAAGGATCGGCTGGGGCGTACCGTGCAGAACGTCGAAATGGTGCGTGAGGCACGAGCCGGTCGCAATCTGGAACTGACGATTGATCGGCGTCTGCAATACCTGGCTTTTCGAGAGCTCAAGGCGGGCGTGGTCGAGTTCGGCGCGCGCTCGGGCTCGGTGGTGATCATGGATATCCCCACCGGCGAAGTGCTGGCCATGGTCAACTTCCCCTCCTATAACCCCAATGCGCCGAGCCGAATCGCCGCCGAAGGGCTGCGCAATCGCGCCCTGACCGATGTGATCGAGCCGGGGTCGGTGATCAAGCCATTCGCGCTGGCCGCGGCCATGGAGTCCGGCCTGGTCGAGAACACGATGCTGATCAATACCGCGCCCGGTTACCGGGTCGTGGCCGGTCACACCATTCGCGATATTCGCAACTTCGGTGAGCTCAGCGTCACCGAGATGCTGGCCCGTTCCTCCAATGTCGGCATGGTCGATCTGGTCATGAACATGGATGCGCGTCATCTGTGGAGCCTGTATTCCCGGTTCGGCTTTGGCAGTGTGACCGGCTCCGGCTTCCCTGGTGAGTCGGCCGGCGTGCTGCGTGACTACGAGCGCTGGCGCCGGCTGGAACAGGCCACCCTGGCCTACGGCTACGGCCTGTCGGTGACGCCGATGCAGCTGGTCCGCGCCATGGCCGCCATTGCCGATGAAGGCCGCCTGCGCCAGCCGGTGTTCGTCAAGGGCAGCGACAGTCCGCCGCAGTCGGTGCTGGATCCGAGCGTCGCCCAGGAGCTGGTCGCGATGCTGGAAGCAGCTACCGTCGGCGTCGGCACCGGGACCCGCGCCCAGGTGGCGGGCTACCGGGTGGCCGGCAAGACAGGAACCACTCGCAAGGTTACTGCCGGCGGCTACAGCGATCGTTACGTTGCATCGTTCGCCGGCTTTGCGCCCGTATCACGCCCTCAGCTGGCGGCCGTGGTTGTGGTCAACGACCCCTCCGGCGATGCCTACTACGGCGGCCAGGTTGCCGCCCCGATTTTTGGCCGGGTGATGGAAGCGGCGCTGCGCCTGCTGGCCGTGCCGCCTGACCAGTTCGACACCTTGATTACCCGGGTCGAGGTGCCGTTATGAACGAGCACAAACGGCGCACCCGTCTGGCTGACCTGCTGCACGGTCTGGCTGATACCAGTAAACATGCCGATCTGGCCGTCCGTGGCATGGCCATGGATAGCCGCTGCCTGCGCTCTGGCGATCTGTTCGTCGCCCTGGTTGGTGCCAGCGGCCATGGCCTGGATCACCTGGAGGCTGCCCGTGCTGCCGGTGCGGTTGCCATCCTGTGCGAGCCGGATGATCTGGCCGGACTGCCCGCTGACCTGCCGGCCATCGGTGTGCCCGGGCTGCGGGCGCGGCTGCCGGAACTGGCTCGCCGACTGTGGGGCGATCCCGCCGGGATGGACCTGGTCGCCGTCACCGGCACCAATGGCAAGACTTCGCTGGCCTGGCTGCTGGCCCAGGCCCTGGACGGGGCCATGATCGGCACGCTGGGCGTTGGTCGCCCGGGTGAACAGGTAGGCACTGGTCTGACCACGCCGGATGTGCTCAGCGTCTACCGCGCGCTGGCCGAACTGCGCGAGGCCGGGATTGAAACCGCGATTATCGAGGCCTCGTCGCATGCGCTGGATCAGGGGCGGCTGGCGGGGCTGAGTTTCAGCACCACGATTTTCACCAGCCTGGGTCATGACCATCTTGACTACCACGGCGATCTGGAACGCTATGCCGAGGCCAAGGCGCGACTGTTTACGGAATATGCCAGCCGGCGCCAGCTGATCAATCGCGATGACGCCTTTGGTGCCCGCCTGGTTCAGCGCTTGTCGGCATCGCCGGGCCTGCTGACCTACGGCTGCAGCAGCGAGTCGGGGCTGGATGTGCGCGGCCGTCTGTTGGCCAGCGAGCGCAGCGGCCTGGATGGCGAGATTCTGCTGCCGCAAGGTTCGATCAAAGTCCGCTCGCGTCTGATTGGCCGGATCAATTTCATGAATCTGCTGGTGGTGGCGGCCGAGCTCGATGCGCGCGCCGTCGCCTTCGAGGACATTCAGCGTCGTATCGAAACGCTGCAGCCCGTGCCGGGTCGGATGCAGGCCCTGGCGCAGGGGCGGGCGGTCATCGACTATGCCCATACCCCCGACGCCCTGGAAAACGTGCTTGCAAGCCTGCGCGAGCTCACGCCCGGTGAGCTGTGGTGCGTGTTCGGCTGCGGCGGTGATCGCGACCGCGCCAAGCGCCCGCGAATGGGCCGTATTGCCGAATCACTGGCCGATCGCGTGGTGTTGACCGATGACAACCCGCGCAACGAGAGCGCGCTGGCCATCATTCGCGAAATCCAGTCCGGTATGCGCCATCCCGATCGCTGCCAGGTGGTGCCCGACCGCGCCGAGGCCATCGCCCGGGCGCTGCGCTTGGCGGCGGATGAGGACGTGGTGCTGATTGCCGGCAAGGGACATGAAACCGAGCAGGTGATCGCAGACAAACGCCTGCCTTTCTCCGACGAACAGGTTGCCCGAGCAGCCCTGGGAGAGGCGGCATGATGCCCGTTGACCTGACGGTCATTGCCGACTGGACCGGCGGTCGCCTGCAAGGTGATTCGGTGTCCGTTAGCGGGATGATTCATGACAGCCGCCTGGTCCAGCCGGGCATGCTGTTTGTCGCCCTGACCGGCGAGCGGGTCGATGGCCATGACTACCTTGATGCCGCCGCCGAGCGCGGCGCGACCGCAGCCCTGGTGACCAGGGCAGTGGATCATGCCTTGCCGCAGGTGATCGTTGAAGATGCCGTCCTGGCCATGGGCCGCATTGCCGCCGGCCTGCGTCGCCGGCTCGATGTCACCGTGGTCGGCATTACTGGTAGCAATGGCAAGACCACGGTCAAGGAAATGATTACCGCCATCCTTGGCAGCACGGCACCGACGCTGGCCACGGCCGGCAATTACAACAATGAAATCGGCCTGCCGCTGACCCTGGCCCGGTTGACCCCGGAGCATCGCTTCGCCGTGCTCGAGATGGGCGCCGGCAAGCCCGGCGATATTGCCTACCTGGCCGAGCTGGCCGCTCCGGATGTGGCGGTGGTCACCAATGCCGGCCCGGCTCACCTGGAGCGCCTGGGCTCGGTCGAAGGCGTGGCGCGGGTCAAGGGCGCCTTGTTCGAAGCCCTGAAAGCCGATGGGGTGGCCGTGATCAATGCTGACGATGCCTACGCCGGGCTGTGGGAAGGCATGGCCGGTCACTGTCGTCGATTGCGCTTTGGATTGAATGAGGGCGCCGATATTCGCGGTCAGGCAGTCAACGGTAGCGTGCGCATCGATACCCCGGCCGGTTCGATCGAGACCGCGCTGGCCCTGCCGGGCCAACACAATCTGATGAATGCGCTGGCGGCTACGGCCGTGGCCGTAGCCCTGGATATTCCACTGGCGCGGATCGGCCAGGCCCTGGCCGGTCTGCGCAGCCTGCCCGGCAGGCTGCACCTGCATCAGCACGCCAGCGGCTGGCGCCTGATTGATGACACCTACAACGCCAACCCGGCCTCGCTGTATGCCGGCCTGCAGGTGCTGACCGGGCTTGAGGGCGAGCCCTGGCTGGTGCTGGGCGACATGGCCGAGCTGGGCCCGGATAGCGCCAAGCTGCACCGAGAAATGGGTCTAAACGCGGCTGACCTGGGCGTCAAACGCCTGTTTGCCGTCGGCCCGGCCAGCGCTGCCAGCGTGGCTTCCTTCGGCCCGGGCGCGCAACACTTCGAAACACACGCTGCCTTGCAGGCCGCCTTGAAAGCGGCCATGCACGGGCGGGTCAATTGCCTGGTCAAGGGTTCGCGCTCGATGGCCATGGAGCGGGTCGTCAACGCATTGCTGGGGGAGAGTAGCTGATGCTGGTCTGGTTGATCGAGGAGTGGCTGGCACTGGACATCGCCTTGTTCGGTTTCATTACCTTCCGCACCATCATGGCGGCGATGACGGCGATGGCGATTTCGTTGCTGATCGGTCCGTACTTCATCCGCTACATGACCGAGCGCCGCGCCGGCCAGCCCATTCGTGAGCTGGGCCCGGAATCCCATCTGTCCAAGGCCGGCACGCCGACCATGGGCGGAATCATGATCCTGATCGCGCTGGCCTTGTCGACCTTGCTCTGGTCAGACCTGAGCAATCGCTACGTCTGGACGGTGCTGTTCGTGACCCTGGCCTTTGGCGCGATCGGCTTTGTCGATGACTACCTGAAGATCAAGGCGCGCAGCAGCGACGGTTTGTCGGCCAAATCAAAATACTTGCTGCAGTCGCTGGCAGCACTCGCCGTCGGCCTGTTTCTCTACTACACCGCCGACGTGCCGGCCAATACCCAGCTGTTCGTGCCGTTTTTCAAGGATGTGGCCATTCCCTTAGGGCTCGGCTTTATCGTCCTGACCTACTTCGTGATCGTTGGCTCGTCGAATGCGGTCAATCTCACCGACGGACTCGATGGCCTGGCCATCATGCCGGCGGTGTTCGTTGCCGCCGGTCTGGGTATTTTTGCCTATGCCACCAGCCATACCGTGTTCGCCAGCTACCTGGGTCTGCCGTTTGTGCCGGGGGTGGGCGAGCTGACCATTTTCTGCGCCGCCCTGGCCGGCGCGGGGCTGGGCTTCCTCTGGTTCAACACCTATCCGGCCCAGGTGTTCATGGGCGATATCGGCGCGCTCAGCGTCGGCGCGGCCCTAGGGCTGATTGCCGTGGCCGTGCGCCAGGAAATCGTGTTCGTGGTCATGGCCGGTATTTTCGTCATTGAAACCCTGTCGGTGATCCTGCAGGTCACTTCCTTCAAGCTCACCGGCAAGCGGATTTTCCGCATGGCTCCCATTCACCATCACTTCGAGAAAAAGGGCTGGCCCGAGCCCAAGGTGATCGTGCGCTTCTGGATTATTGCCGTCATGCTCGTGCTGGCCGGCCTGGCCACCATGAAGATTCGTTGAGCGAGGACCATGCCTGCAGCCACCCGCACCAATAAACGACAGGCCTACCGCTGGCGCGATGCCCCGCGCACCGCGGCGCTGGACACCACCC
>SKQI01000257.1 GCA_007119095.1 Wenzhouxiangella sp.
GAATTCATCAGCCCGCTGCGCGGCCTGGACAACGTCCTGCTGACCCCGCACATCGGCGGCAGCACGCGCGAAGCGCAGGAAAACATTGCCGTTGACGTGGCCGCGAAGCTGGTTCGCTACTCGGACAATGGATCGACCATGGGGGCGGTCAATTTCCCCGAGGTCTCACTGCCTGACCACCTGGGTACCCGTCGAATACTCCATATTCACCGCAACGAGCCGGGGGTACTGCAAGCCATCAACGGCATCTTCTCCCAGGCCGGACTGAACATCGTCGCTCAGTATCTGCAAACCCTGCCCGATATCGGTTACGTCGTCATGGATGTGGAGGCCAGCGATACGCCCGCCCTGGTTGCCGAACTGGACCAGGTTCCCGCCACCATTCGAACCCGCTACCTGTACTGACATGAGTAACGACAATCGCCTCGAAATCCATCTGGACCAGGATCGCAACTGCTTCCGAGCCAATGTTGACGGACATGATTGCCTGCTGGAATTCAGCCGCGACAGTGCAGTGATCGTAATGACTTCAGTGCGCGTACCAGAGGCCGTTGGCGGCCGCGGGATTGCCGGCGAACTGACCCGTCACGCGCTGGACTGGACGCGATCGCACGGACTGAAGGTCGACCCCGTGTGTCCTTACGTCCGGACCTGGATCCAGCGCCATCCCGACTATCAGGACTTGCTGCTCAGCGGCAGCTGATCAATCAGGCCTGGAGATCAGCCCAGGCGCGATCCAGCCCCCGCCCCAGCTTGTCGACCAGCTCATCAATCTGCGCCTCGGTAATGATCAGCGGCGGGCACACTGCGACCACGTCGCCGGGCAGTGCCCGAACCACCAGGCCCTCGGCCAGGCAAGCGGCTGCAACCTTGAACGCGGTCTTCTGCTCGGCAGGGAACAGGGCCCGGGTTGACTTGTCGGCGACCAGCTCAAGACCGGCGATCAGGCCAATGCCGCGCAGGTTGCCAACCAGGGCGTGATCGGCCAGCGGTGCCAGCCTGGACTGCAGCAGCTCACCCATGCTGGCAGCATGCGCCATGATGCCCCGTTCCTCCATCAACTCCAGGTTACGACAGGCAACGGCAGCGGCGACCGGGTGACCGGCATAGGTCAGGCCATGGGCGAACAGCCCCACCCCGCCGGCAGCGTCTTCGATGGCCTCGTACATGAACGGCGGAACGGCCACCGCTGAAATCGGCAAATAAGCCGAGGACAAGGCCTTGGCCATGGTCATGGTCGCAGGCCTGATGTTCCAGGTCTGGCATCCAAACGGGTTACCCGTACGACCGAAGCCGCAGACCACTTCATCATCGATCAGGAGAATATCGTTGGCGGCCAGAATGGGCTGGATACGATCCCAATAGCCCGCTGGCGGCGGAATCACGCCGCCCGCGCCCATCAGCGGCTCGGCGATCATCGCGCCGATACTATCGGCGCCTTCGCGCTCGATGACCGCTTCCAGCTCTTTGGCCAGTCGCTCGACAAACTCGGCCTCGCTCTCGCCCGGTTGGCTCTGGCGGTAGTAATGCGGCGAAGTCAGGTGGATGACGTCATCGCCGGGCAGATCGAAATGGCGATGGAATGCGGGCAAGCCGGTCAGTGCCGCCGTTGCCAGGGTAATGCCGTGGTAGGCGTTGCCGCGCGACAGGATCTTCTTCTTGCCTGGCTTGCCGATGGCATTGAAGTAATAGCGAATCAACTTGACCTGGGCATCGTTGGCATCCGAGCCCGAGCATCCAAACAGAAATCGCGCGCCAGGGATCGGCACCCAGTCGGCCAGCTTGGCCGCCAGCCGGATGCTAGGCTCATTGCTCTTGCCGGCAAATAGCGGGCCGTAGCAGAACTTCGACATCTGTTCGGCCGCAGCATCAACCAGCGCCTGCTCGCCATAGCCCAGCGCCGTGCACCACAGGCCTGCCATTCCCTCGAGATAGCGCTTGCCGTCGCTGTCGTAGACGTAAACGCCCTCGCCCCGCTCCCAGATCTGAGGGCCCGCCTGACGGTGACCGCGAAGATCAGTAGCCGGATGAAACAAATGGTCCAGGTCAAGCTGGGCAAGTGAAGCCGTCACGATTGAGGGTCCTTGTGATGGTGGATTGAAAAACCAGCGCCGAAGGATAGCAAATGCGGCCGGGCTTCACCCGTTTTACCACGGTCTAATGCTTCTCGCCCTTCTTGCATGGATTCTCGCTACACTTGGGATAAGCTTCTATTTCGGATTGACCATGCCAAGATCCCTCTTCGCCCTGATCGCCCTGTTTTCCCTGCCGGTCCTGGCAGCCGAGGAATGGCCACGGGCACATGCCGACATTGTCGATCTCGACGGTGACACCGTCGGCCAGGCCGAGCTGATCCAGGCGGCCGCCGGCACGCTGATTCGCCTGACCCTGGAAGGTCTGCCACCAGGCCCAAAAGCCATGCATATTCATGCGGTAGGCACCTGTGCTGACCACTGCGATGGCTTCATGGAGTCCGGCGGGCACCTCAACCCTGACGGTCGCAAGCACGGACTGCTCAACCCGGATGGCCCGGATGCCGGCGACCTGCCCAACTTTTTCGTCCATGACTCCGGGATGGCCTGGGTCGAGTTCTACACCACCGCCGCCAGCCTGGACGGCAGCTTTGGCGCCACCATCCTTGACGAGGACGGCGCTGCACTGGTGATCCACGAAAATCCGGATGACCATTTCAGCCAGCCCATTGGCGGCGCTGGCGCACGCATCGCCTGCGGCGTCATTCGCTCTGCCGACGCCTGGGCGTTTCCCAGCGAGAGCCAGGAGTAACCTTCAGCCAGGCGGCCAGGTCATCTGACGTCCACCCATGACATGCAGGTGGATGTGATAGACGGACTGGCCGCCATGGCGATTGCAATTCATCACCAGGCGATAACCGTCTTCGCTGATCCCCTCAGCTTCGGCAATTTCGCGCGCAGCGAGGAACAAGCGCCCGATCAGCTCCGCATCCTGGGCCTGTAAATCATTGGTGGTGGCAATGCGCCGTTTCGGAATCACCAGGATATGGACCGGCGCCTGCGGGTCGATATCGCGGAAAGCCAGCACATCGTCATTCTCGAACACGATGTCGGCAGGTATTTCGCGACGGATGATTTTCAAAAAGAGATCGTTACTCATTGCAGCTCTCCTTGTCGAATCTGGTCAAGCACTGACGCCGCCACGCTGGCCGCATCGGGCAGATCGACCGGCTCAATGGCCGGCCAGGCGGCGGCGCGCAGCGGACTGTAGAACGGGCACGGATCCAGCTGCAGCACGCGCGGACCGCGCGGACCCAGTTCTGCGGCCAGCGCGTCTGCCATCCAGGCACGACCGGCCTGGCTGACGCCGTAAGCGCCCCAGTTGGCGGGGCGCTGCCGACTATGTTCGTCGTTGATGTAGACAATGCAGGCCTTGTCCTGCTCGCGCAGCAGCGGCAGCAGCGCCTGGTTCAAAAGCAGCGGCCCGGTCAGACCGGCCTGCAGAATCTTGATCCACTCATCGGCCGGCTGGTGCTCGAGCGGGCGCAAGGCCACGAAATCGGCGGCATTGTGGACCAGCACGTCGAGCCGACCCACGGCTGAGCGGATCCCTTCGGCCAGCTCCTGGTAATGTTCCGGGCCCGCCCCGGCCAGATCAAACGGCATCAGGGCCGGCACCGGTTTGCCGTTTTGTTGCAGCTCGTCATGCAAGGCATTCAAGCCGCGGGCATTACGATCCAGGGCGATACAATCAGCCCCGGAAGCCAGTATCTGTCGCACCAGTTCCGCGCCGAGCACGCCAGCAGCCCCGGTCACCAGCCACACCGGCCGGGTATCGTTGGTCATGAAAAGTCCAAAGCTTGGGAACAGGGATTATTGTCGCAGATTGTTTGGAGCGGGTAGCAGTGAAAGGGAAGCTGGAAGCGGTAAAGCCATTGGGCCGCATTCGAACGCAAGCAATGCGCCGAGGTCTTATGCTTGACCTGGACTGCGATACCATGATGTCCTACACGGAAAGGTAGCCAATATGCCGTTTTATGAATACGTGGCTGATCAGGCGCCGGGCTGCGCACATTGCGCCAACGGGTTTACCGTACTGCAGCGGCTGAACGATCCGGCGCTGAGCCAGTGCCCGCAGTGTGGCGCCACCGTGCGCAAGGTGATTTCCCCGCCCAGTCTGGTCAGCGGGCAGTCGGATCTCAAGCCCTCGAAAATCGAGCAGGCCGGTTTCACCCAATACCGGAAAATCGGCAAGGGTGTTTACGAGAAGACCGCGGGCAAGGGACCAGGTGTGATCAGTGCGGATTGAGCACGCTATCCGGCTGGTCACACTGGCCGTTTTGCTGACCGCCTGCGCCAGCAGTCCGGTTGTCGACGACGACATTGCGATCGCGCCAATCGGGCCCGCGCACGTGCTGGCAGAGTCAGGGCATGAGGGACAGATGGTGGTCTGGGGAGGCCGCATTGTCAGCGTTTCCAACTACGCCGACTTCACGGAGCTGGAGGTCGTGAGTCTGCCGCTGGACCGCGGCGACCGACCGCGCCTTGGCACCGAACCCGGAGTGCGCTTCCTGCTGCGCCAGCCCGGCTTTCTGGAGCCCATGCAATTCGGCCCTGGCCGCCACGTCACCGTGCTGGGCCAGGTCCAGGGGCTGGAAGAACGAAGCGTGGGCGAATATCAGTACCAGCACCCGGTCCTCGACGCCCACAATCTGCATCTTTGGCCGGCCGACCCGGCTCAGTGGCAGCGCCGGACCAACTTCAGTATCGGCATCGGCATCAGGCTTTAAGCGCCCGTCGCGCTGCTCGCCAGGCCGTCCACACATTCCCCCAGTGCCCCGGCGCAACCCTGCCCTGGAACAAACGCTGAGGTCGCCGATCAATCGCACCGGCCAGACGCCGATCCAGAGCCCACTCGGCCAACAAGTGAACCTGGCGGCGCCGATGCTCGGCTGACAGCCCGGAAACCGCCACCTCTCCCCGCTTGACGGCTTCCGAGAGCAAGGCCCGAACCAGGCCGGCGAAGGGGCGGCTGGGCTCTTTTGCCAACGCATCCTGCCGGGATACCTGGTAGTCGGCCTGAAAATCCAGCGGCACCAGCCAGCGGTTGGCCCGGGCATCAACCACCAGATCGCGCACCACGCGGACCAGGTAGTGCGCGCCACCCAGGGTTTGAAATGCTTCCAAGCCTGCCTTACCGCCCTGCAGCAGCTTGAATTCCAGCACGCTGACGCTGCCGCCGAGCTGACAGCAAAAGGCCCATAGTGCGTCGAACCGTTCGAAACGCGGCGGCTCGACCGCGTCAGCCACGGCTGCGATCAGGGGGTCGAAATCCGCCGGCTGCAGATGCTGGTCCGCATCGCTGTTGACCAGGGCTTGCAGCGCCGGATGACTGTTATTGCCCTCGGCCAGCGCCTGCCTCCACCATGCCAGGCGCGCACCGGCCAGCGTCGAGTCACTGCCCGCACTGGCTGCCGCAATTTCGGAAGCCACACAGCGAAGCGCCAGGATCTTGTCCCGTTCTTCCCGTGGGGCAAACAATAGGCTGGCTGTCAGGGGGGCACCGGCAACCAGCAGCCGCTCTTTGCACCAGTTCAACGCGTCCATTCAGGCCTCCAAGACATGAAATCGGCGCGTGTCAGTGCAAGGTCTGGCTGCCACCCGGCTGGCTGGGGTCGATCAGCTCGCCCAGGTCATCCTGCTCGAACTCGTAGGCGTGATTGCAAAACTGGCAGCGTACTTCAACGACATCCTGAATGGCAAACAAGGCGTTCAGCTCGGCTGCGCCCAGGCTGCCGAGCAAATCCAGCACACGATCCCGGCTGCAGGGACAGAAGAACTGTAGCGGCCGGGCCGGAAACAGGCGTCTCGGATCTTCATGGAACAGCCGGTTGAGCATCTCCTCACCCGTTGTCTGCAGCAGTTCCTGGCTGCCGACGGTGGCCACCAGGTGCTCGAGCCGATTCCAGCCATCTTCATCGACCGTGTCATTGCCGGACGGCGGCATCTGCTGAATCATCAATGCCTTGCCGACACCGCCGTCGAAGGCCAGCGCCAAGCGGGTCACCAGCTGCTCGGAACGCTCGAAATAGGCCTCGATAGCCCGGGCCAGACTCGGGCCTTCCAGGGGCACAATCCCCTGCCAGCGCTGACCGCCATCGGCCGGTTCAAGGGTCAGGGTGAGGACGCCGTCGCCGCTGAGCTCGGTCCACAGCGCCTCAGGGCTGGCGGGAAGCGACGCCCCTTCCTCGCATTTGGCAATGGCACGCAGTCCGCCTTCATGGGTACAGTCGGCCACCAGCAGCTTCAAAGCACCGCCGCTTTGCAACTGCAGGCTGACGCGGCCATCGAACTTGATGCCGGAGGACAGCGCAGCTGCCACCAGCAAGCCCTGCCCCAGCAACTCCGCCACCGGCAGCGGATAGTCGTCCTTGGCCAGCACCTCGGCCACGACCCGTTCCAGGCTGACATAGACACAGCGTGCATCCAGCTCTTCAAAAACAAGGCGTTGCAAATAATCATTGTGTTTCATTCGAGGAAACTCCAGCAATCAATCCCAGTAGGTCAGCAGGCTCGGCAAAGTGCCAGTCCGCGCCCCATTCGCCACTATCTTCGTCCGGTGGCAGATAGCCCCAGCCCGCCACGGCGGTGACAACCCCGGCCGCGCGGCCCGCTTCCACATCACGACGGTCGTCCCCGATGAAAAGACAACGCGCCGGTTCCAACGCAAGGCGGCGACAGGCCTCCATCACCGGCTCCGGATGCGGCTTGGCGTGCGCCACCGTGTCGCCGGCAATCACGCAGGCGAAACGATCCGTCCAGCCGGCACTGTCCAGCAGTGGAGCGGTCAGAAAACCGGGCTTGTTGGTGACCACGGCCAGCTTCAGGCCGGCGCCGCTCAAGGCGGCCATGACCTCCTCCATGCACTCGAAAGCTTGCGAGCGCACCCAAAGGTTGGATTGGTAATGGGCGAGGAAATCAGTGCGCAGGGCAGCCAGGTCGGCGGCTGGCTGGTCAGCAAAGCCGGCCTCAAGCAGGCCGGCTGCACCGCGCGAAGCATGATGCCGAAACTGACCGGACTCAAGCGCGGGCAAACCCGACCGCTCGCGCAAGGCCATCAAGGTACCGATCAGGTCCGGGGCAGTATCGACCAGGGTGCCATCGAGATCGAACAGCACCGCCTTGAAAGATAGCCCGGGGTTCACGCTGGTCTGACAGCGTGAACCAGGTAGTTGATGCTGGGACGACCGCCAATCTTCACCGTCCGCGAAAACGGGTTGTAGCTCATGCCGCTGATATCTTCGATTCGCAAACCGGCAGCCCGACAGGCTGCTGCCAACTCATTGGGCCGAATCAGACGGTCGTAGCGGTGAGTGCCCCGCGGCAGCAGCCCCAGAACATACTCGGCACCCACGATCGCGGTTGCCCAGGCCAGCGGCGATCGGTTGATGGTTGAAAAGAACAGATGGCCACCCGGGCGACAAAGGCTGGCACAGGCGGCAATGGTACTGGCCGGCTCAGGGACATGCTCGAGCATTTCCAGGCAGCAGACCACATCGAAAGCTTCGCCTTGCTCGGCAGCCAGTTCTTCGGCAGTCACCTGGCGATAATCAATATTCACCCCGGTCGACTGCTGGTGCAAACGCGCGACCTGCAGTGGTTTTTCAGCCACATCGATGCCGGTAACCGCCGCGCCGGCAGCAGCCAGGGCCTCGCACAGAATGCCTCCGCCGCAGCCAACATCCACCACCGCTCTGTCTTTCAGTTCAGCGCGCTGGGCGATGTACTCGACCCGCGGGCCGTTGATGTCATGCAGCGGCCGGAAATCGCCTTCCGTATCCCACCACCGAGCCGCTAAAGCATTGAATTTGCTCGCCTCGTCCGGGTCCAGATTGCGCACGCTGGTTTCAGCCTGCTCGCTCATGCCATTACTCCGATTGCTGGGAAAGGCGCAGCTTCTGCCCCCACTCGCGGGCCCGATCGGCCACCTCGAGCTTGTTCAGGTGAACGGGGCTGCCTGACGCATACACTGCCTTACCCGCCACCCACACCTTGCTGACCTGGCTTCGGGCGCAGGCATAGACCAACTGCGAAATCACATGATGCACCGGCAGGGTCTCGGCAACGTCAAGCTGCACGGCAACAACATCGGCCAGCTTGCCGGCCTCCAGCGACCCGATCTGATCCTCAAGCCCCAGCGCCCTAGCGCCGTTGATCGTCGCCATGCTCAGTGCCCGGGCGGCCGGAATCGCTTCCGGGTCACCGCTGGCACCTTTGGCCAGCAAGGCCGCCAGGCGCATTTCAGCGAACATGTCCAAGGTGTTGTTGCTGGCCGCGCCGTCAGTCCCGATCGCGATATTGACCCCCCTGGCATCCAGGGCCGCTACCGGACAAATGCCGCTGGCCAGCTTCAGGTTGGAAGCCGGGCAATGCAGCACATGCACGCCGGCACGCGCCACTCGATCCATATCAGCCTCGGTGAGCTGGGTCATGTGCACGGCCAGTAGACGCGGCCCCAGCACACCCAGCTCGGCCAGGCGATCCAGCGGGTGCTTGCCGTACTGCTTGCGACTGTTTTCAACCTCGCCCTTGGCTTCCAGCAAGTGCAGATGAATCGGCACGTCCATTTCCTCGGCCAGCTCGGCCATCCGGGCAAAGGCCGAGTCGCTGACCGTGTAAGGCGCGTGCGGTGCGAAAGCCGTTGTCACCAGCGGATCAGACAACACCGCCTGGTGGACTTCCAGACCGCGACTGAAGTACTCGTCTTCGTTCTCGGCCCAGGCCGTCGGCAGGCTGATGACCGGCATGCCCACGACCGCGCGCATGCCCGCCTGGCTGGCAGTAACGGCGGTGACGTCCGGAAAGAAATAGTTGTCATTGAAGCAGGTCGTGCCGCCGGCCAGCATTTCAACAACGGCAAGCTCGGTGCCGGCGCGGACGAAGGTCGGGCCAACCCAGCGCTGCTCGGTCGGCCAGATATGATCTTCGAGCCAGCGCATCAGCGGCAAATCGTCGGCCAAACCTCGCATCAAGGCCATGGCCGAGTGGGTATGGGCGTTGATAAAACCGGGGATCAACACGCTGTTGCCCAAATCTTCGCGTTCGATATCCGGATAACGGGCACTCAGCTCCGAGCGTGGCAGCAGCTCGACGATGCGCTCTCCGGCAACGATCAGGGCGTGATGCTCATGCACCACGCCCTCGGGGTTGACCGGAACAATCCAGCGAGCCAGCAGCGCGCGCGGGCTCATCGATCAGTCCTTGACCCGCGACACGTATTCGCCGGAGCGGGTGTCGACCTTGATCACCTCGCCTTCCTGCACAAACAGCGGCACGCGGACCGTTGCCCCCGTTTCTAGCCGCGCCGGCTTGCCACCGCTGCCCGAGGTATCGCCCTTCAGGCCGGGATCGGTTTCAACGATCTTCAGCTCGGTAAAGCTGGGCGGCAGCACGATCAGGGGCTCACCGTTCCAAAGCGTGACCTGGCACATGTCCTCTTCCTTCAGCCACTGCGCATTGTCGCCGATGGCGTCCGACCCGGCGGCCAGCTGCTCGTAGCTGGAAGTGTCCATGAAATGCCAGAATTCACCGTCGCTGTAGAGATACTGCAGCTCCTTTTCAAACACATCGGCGGCTTCCACCGAATCACCCGACTTGAAGGTTTTCTCGATGGTTCTTCCGGTCTTCAGGTTGCGCACCCGAACACGGTTGAAGGCCTGACCCTTGCCGGGTTTGACGAACTCATTTTCGACGATGGTGTAAGGGTCCCCGTCAAGAATGATTTTCAGCCCGCCCTTGAATTCATTGGTGCTGTACGTTGCCATGCTGTCTCCGAATTACAATAACGTCCCGATCGCTTTTGAACCGACAGGGACGAAATCAACATCTTGGTTAATGAAGCTCGTTCGCACATTCTATCGCGAAGCCCATCCGGACTTGCGGAAATCGACTGGCGAGCCCAGATGCGCCAGGCTTTCCGACAGCCCGCTGAACTGCTCGGCTTCCTGGGTTTGGAAGACGAGGCCGACGTTTTCGAAGGCAATGCGAACTTCCCCATGCTGGTGCCGCGCGCGTTCGCCCAGCGCATGGAACGCGGCAATCGCTCGGACCCGCTGCTGCGCCAGGTATTGCCTGACCCTGCCGAGCGCCTGACCGTCCCCGGTTATGTCAGTGACCCGGTCGGCGATCGCAACAGTCGCCAGGCCCGGGGGCTGCTGCACAAATACCAGGGCCGAGCACTACTGATCAGCACCGGCGCCTGCGCTGTCCACTGCCGTTACTGCTTCCGCCAGCACTACCCGTATGCCAACGATCATCTGGGCCGTGATCTCGATGACGCGGTCAGCTACATTCAGAATCATGCAGACATCAACGAGGTCATCCTGTCCGGTGGCGACCCATTGATGCTTGATAACCGGCGTCTGTTCGCCCTGACCCAGCGCCTGGCAGGTATCAGCCACCTGAAACGGCTGCGCATCCATACCCGTCTACCGGTTGTTTTGCCCGACCGGGTCGATGCAGAATTGTGTGCCTGGGCCGCTGCCCTGCCCTGGCCTGTTGTCATCGTCATTCACGCCAACCACGCCGCCGAATTCGATGGCCATGTCGATGCCGCCGTCAGCCGCCTGCGGGCCTCCGGCATTCATGTTTTCAACCAGGCCGTTCTCCTCAAGGGCATCAACGATGATGAAGACAGCCTGGTCGAACTGATGGAGCGCAGTTTCGCTACGGGCGTGGTACCTTATTACCTGCACCTGCTGGATCGCGTTGAAGGCGCTGCCAGATTCGATGTGCCAGCAGCAATTGCACTGCGGTTGCACGAGCGCTTGCGCGTGCGACTGTCGGGATACCTGGTGCCGCGCCTGGTGCGCGAGGAAGCGGGGGCGCCATACAAGTTGCCGGTTTTGTGACCGCAACATCTAACTTTAAGCGGCCGTATTTTTCAGGAGAGCGTCATGGCTCGTCAAATGACTGAAGTTCGAATTCTTGTCGTTACCGATGACCCCAGCGCACCGCGCGAACTGCTCAACATGCTCGGTGAAAACAGCGGTGTCAGGACCCTGTTTGCCGACACCGGCAACGCGGTCAGCCGCACCTTCGAAACCGACCAGGTCGACATTTTGATGGTGCAGATAGATGCTGGCGACCTGGGCCTGTTCGAAACCTGCTCTCGCCTGGCCCGGGAGCAGGACGAGCCCGTCCCGCTGTTGGCAATCATCAAGGCAGACGATGCCAAGGCAGCCGTTGCCGCTGCCGGCGTTGGTGTCGAGGGCTGTGTCTTTGCCACCAACTCCCGGCAAATCAAGCGGTTGACCCAGTTCCTGGTGCACTCGGTACGGGCGCGGCGCGACTCGCAGCTGGCGATGCGTCGACTCGAAGAAATCGAATCACGCTACACCTTGCTGCTTGACAGCTCCAGTGAATCCATCGCCTACATTCATGAAGGCCTGCACATTTATGCCAACCGCGCCTACCTTGAGTTGTTCGGCTTTGAAAGCTTTGAAGATCTCGAAGGCTTGTCAATGCTCGACCTGCTCTCGGCCGGCAGCGATGGCCCGGATCTGAAAAAGGTCCTGAAGGCGCTTGCGCGCGATGAAATCCCCGAAGAAGACATGGTGCTGAAGGCCCACCGCCAGGACGGCACCGACTTTACCGCGATGGTGGATTTCTCACCGGCGCGCTACGGCGGCGAATACTGTGCCCAGATGCTCGTTCGCGAACAGGTGACCCAGACCGACCCGGCCCTGGCCGAGGAACTGGAAAAGCTCAAGACCCGTGACATGCTGACCGGCCTGCTCAACCGGCATGCTTTTCTGGAACGATTGCGATCCGAGACCAATGCCCGCGAGGACAAGACCGGCCTGTCAATATTGTTGGTCAGCCTGGACAAGCATGACGAACTTCAAGCCAAGCTTGGGCTGGGCGCCACAGATGCGCTGATTCGCCAGTCCGCAGACCTGTTTCGGGAGGCATGCGGCGAAGACTGCGTGATGGCGCGCCTGAGTGATCACAGCTTCGGCATTCTCGGCGACACCACCACACGCGAGCAGGCCGAGGCCATTGCCGCACGCATTGTCGATTTCTGCTCCGGCAAGATTATCGAGGTGCGTGACACCAGCCTGACCATATCGGCCAGCGTCGGCCTGGCGGTCGCTGGTAGCGAACTGGATGATCCTGATGGCCTGCTGTCGCAGGCCGATTCAGCATTGCATGAAGCTTTGCATGCCGGCGGCAACGCCTACGTCCGCTATCGTCCCCGTGTTTCCGTTGATGCTGACGAAGACAATGCTGCTTGGGCTGAACGTTTGCGTCACGCGCTCGACTACGACGAATTCCGGCTGGTGACTTCGCCCATTACCAGCATGGACGACGATAACTTCCTGATCAACGAAGTCGAAACTCGTCTGCGCGCCGAAGACAGCGACGAAGTCCTGATGCCTGGGGTCTACCTGCCCGCAGCCAGTCACCTCGGCATGGCCAGCAAGCTCGATACCGACATGGTTCGTCGGTTGGCCAACGCGATTGCTGAAAAACCGGCCGCCAGCGATCAGCTCTGGCTGATCCCCTTGTGCCTGGACACCATTTGCGATGAAGAAGCGCTGCACGGACTCAAGACCATGCTCCAGAGCGACAAGATCAAGCCCTCGAGCGTGATCTGGGGCGTCCGTGAACCGGAGGTGCGCGATAAACTTCGTCGGGTGCAATCCTTTATCGAAATCTTCAAGCCCATGGGTACGCGCTTCGGATTGTGCGATGTCGGCCCCGAGGCAGATGTTGAGCCGCTGCTGAACAACCTGGAAATGGATTTCCTGCGGATGGCGCCGGAAATGATTCAGAACCTGAGCGGCAACGACGATTTACGCAAGAAGCTGTCGGACCTGGTTCAACAAGCCGACCAGCACCAGGTCCGCGTTATCGCACCCAAGGTAGAGCACACCGGTGATCTGGCCACCCTGTGGCAGTTCGGAATCACCTTGGTGCAGGGCGATTTCGTTCGCGAAGAGGCCTCAGTCTGAGGCCCGGCCTGCCCATTTCATGCGCCCTCGCTGAGGGCGCGAATGCGCTCTTCCAGCGGCGGATGGCTCATCATCAATCGCTTCATGCCATCGCCGACTCGTCCCTTGATCCCAAAGGCTTCCACCGACTCGGGCAAGCTGCTTGGCCGACCGGCCGACTGTAGACGACGCAAAGCCGCGATCATATTGGCCCGGCCTGCCAGTTCCGCACCACCCGCATCGGCGCGGAATTCCCGCCAGCGCGAGAATGCCATCACGATCATGCTGGCCAGGATGCCGAGCACGACCTGAAGCACAATGACGGTCAGGAAATAACCGGGACCATAGCCACGGTTGCTCCGGAACACGACCCGGTCGATGAGCTGCCCCAGTATCCGCGACAAGAACAATACAAAGGTGTTGAGCACCCCCTGGATCAGGGTCAGCGTGACCATATCGCCATTGGCAACATGCGCCACTTCGTGCCCCAGCACAGCCTCGACCTCGTTCGGCCGCATGCTGCGCAACAAGCCGGTGCTGACCGCGACCAGCGCATTGTTGCGCGACGCACCAGTGGCGAAGGCATTCGGCTCCGGCGCGTCGTAAATGGCCACATCGGGCATGCCGACACCGGCCGCCTTGGCCTGGCGTGCCACGGTTTCCACCAGCCAGCGCTCGGTTTGACCACTGGGTTGGGTAATCACCTTTGCCCGGGTTGAGCGGATCGCCATGGACTTGGACATCAGCAGGGAAACAAACGCGCCCCCAAAGCCGAAGATCAGGGCAAAACCCAGCGTCCAGGCGGTGTTGACGTTGATTCCCTGACTGACCAGCCAAGGCTCCAGCAAAGTCATGACAACCCCCAGCACGAGCAGAACAGCCAGGTTGGTTCCAATCAAAAGCGCTATGCCACGCATGGTCTTGAACTCACCACAGATTTCACTGCATCGTAAAATGTAGGCATTGCAACATCTTTGCAAGACCTCAGGTTTCGACAATGAACGCCCAGACCCGGCCCTACCGCGGCCGCTTTGCACCCTCGCCGACCGGTGAACTGCACTTCGGATCGCTGGTAGCGGCCGTTGGCAGCTTTCTCCAGGCCCGCGCCCGGAACGGCCGCTGGCTGGTGCGAATCGAGGATATTGACCCGCCGCGCGAAGTGGCAGGCGCGGCCAGCAGCCAGCTCAAGACCCTGCAAAGCTTCGGGCTGGTGCCAGACGAACCGGTGATTTTTCAACGTCAGCTAGGTGCCAATCATCAACAGGCGCTGGAACGGCTGCTGGCGACAGGGCATGCCTACCCCTGCGGTTGCAGCCGGTCCGATCTGCCGGCCGATGGCATCTACCCAGGCACCTGCCGTAACGGACTGCCCCCTGGTCGAACTGCCCGCAGCATCCGGGTGCGCGTGGATGATGAAGAGATCGCCTTCGTTGACGGACTGCAAGGCATGCAGCGACAAAACCCGGCCCGTCAAACCGGCGATTTCGTCGTTCGACGCGCCGATGGGCTGGTGGCCTATCAATTGGCGGTGGTCGTCGATGACGCCGCATCACACATCACCGAGGTCGTCCGGGGCGCGGATCTGATTGACTCTACGGGTCGACAGCTCCACCTTTATCGCTGCCTGGGACTGTCAGCACCCAACTACATCCATCTCCCCATCGTGGTAGATGAACAGGGTGAAAAACTGTCGAAATCGACCGGCGCTGATCCCATCCAGCGTTGCAACGCCACAACCGCACTGAGGCTGGCGCTGCGCGCCCTGGGCCATGAGCCCCCAGCCGCAAAGGTGGCCGTGGCCGACCAGCTGGACTGGGCGCAGCGGCACTGGCAGTTGACCCGTGTCCCACGAGGCCCGGTCGCCATCGGGGTTCAATCTGATCGATAGTTGCAGCTATACTGCCCGGCACGCCCCAGCCAGCCAGATTCACACAGTAATGAACCCCAGTTATCTGGATTTTGAACAGCCGATTGCCGAGCTCGAAGCCAAGATTCTCGAGCTGAGAAACGTCGGCAGTGACAACGCGCTCAACCTGGAAGAGGAAATCCAGCGTTTGGAAGAGAAATGTCGTGAGCGCACGGCCGCGATCTTTTCCGGCTTGAGCGACTGGCAGATATCCCAGTTGGCCAGGCACCCCCAGCGACCTTACACGCTGGACTACATCCCGATGATCTTCAATCGTTTTGAAGAGCTGCACGGTGATCGCCACTTCGGTGACGATCACGCCATTGTCGGCGGCCTGGCCAGTCTGGAAGGTCGAGCGGTGATGGTCATCGGCCATCAAAAAGGCCGCGATACCAAGGAAAAGGTTTACCGTAATTTCGGCATGCCGCGTCCCGAGGGCTATCGCAAGGCGCTGCGCCTGATGGAAATGGCCGAGCGCTTCGGCCTTCCGGTTGTGACTTTCATCGATACCCCCGGTGCCTATCCGGGCGTGGGCGCCGAAGAACGCGGCCAGTCCGAAGCCATCGCCCGCAACCTGAAAGTGATGGCACGCTTGCGCGTGCCGGTAATCTGCAGCGTGATCGGCGAGGGCGGCTCCGGCGGTGCCCTGGCGATTGGCGTCGGCGATCGGACCAACATGCTGCAGTACAGCATCTACTCGGTCATTTCACCTGAAGGCTGCGCCTCTATCCTCTGGAAGGATGCGGCCAAGGCGGAAACCGCCGCCGAGGCCCTGGGCCTGACTGCCGGGCGCCTGCATTCGCTGGGCTTGATCGACAAGGTGATCAAGGAGCCTCTGGGTGGCGCCCATCGCTCACCGCAGCGGGTTGCTGTCAAGCTGCGCGAAACCATCATTGCCCAGCTCGACCATATTGGCCAACAGTCGGTCGACGAGCTGATCGAGTCGCGCTACCAGCGCCTGATGAGCTACGGCGCCATCGAACAGGCGTGAGCCGACCGCCGGGCAGCGTTGCGCCCGGCTTCCCTGACCCGGCCACCTTGCCGGGCAGCGGCCGGATCCTGATCGCCTTTTCCGGTGGCGCCGATTCGGTCTGCCTGGCCGGCAATATGGTCGAGTCAAAACCATCCAGGCCCCTGCTTGCCGTGCACATCGACCATGGCCTTGACGAATTCAGCAGCCAGCGAGCCGCACGGGCACAAACGCTGGCCGATCAACTGGGGCTTGCACTGCAGGTCGAACGGCTGGACCCGGCGCCGCGCCGCGGTGGCGAAGCCGCAGCCCGCGATGCCCGCTACCGCATATTTACCCAACTGTTGAGCGACGACGAACTGCTGGTCACCGGCCACCATGCCGATGATCAGGCTGAAACCGTGCTGCTCAGGCTGCTGCGCGGCGCGGGCGCCCAGGGCATGAAGGGCATCCCCCAGCAACGCCGTCTTGGAGCAGGCTGGCTGGCCCGACCACTGCTGCGATGGCCGCGCAGCAAGATCATTGAGTGGCTGCAGGCACGCGAATTGCGCTGGCAGGACGATCCTACAAACACGGATCTTGGCATAGACCGGAATTTTCTCAGGCACCGCGTTTTACCATTGCTGGAGAGCCGCTGGCCATCGCTTCGACAACGTCTGAATCGAAGCGCCGATCTGGCCCTGGGCGCGGCCGAAGCCCTGGACGAGCTGGCCGCGATGGACCTGGAACACGTCCAGGGTCGCTGGCAAACCGTGGACCACGACCGGCTCAAGGCGCTGAGCCGTTTCCGACAGGGGCAAGTGTTGCGGCTGTGGTGCGTCCGACTGGGCGTCGAACCACCGCCCGGGCGACGGATTGATGTCTTTCTTGACCAGATCGGACAAGCGGCAAGCGACCGCCAGCCGAGCATGGAGTGGCAAGGTCATCGGCTCAGCCTGTGGCGGCACAAACTCTGGCTGCATCCCTGCCCTCCGGACTGCGGTGGTTGGCACACGCGCTGGGACGGGCAGCAGCCGCTGACCCTGCCTGGCCGGCTGGGGAAGATGTCCATCGACGGCGCCGGATCGACTGAAGTCCGGTCTTTGACGCTGCGCTTCGGACGCCATGGCGAGCGAATCCATCTACCAAATCAGAAACACAGTCAGGCAGTCAGACAGTTGATGGCCGACCTCGGCATTCCACCCTGGCAGCGAGACCAGTGGCCCCGTATCGAGCGCGGCGGGCGCCTGTTGGCGGTCGGGAGCCGCTGGCTGGACCGGGCTTTCGCTGCCGAACTGGAGCGTCTGGATTGCGAAATCCGCTGGCTTGAACCTCCGCCGGAGTTCGTCTGCTGAGCAATTACACAATAGGCAGGTTAAGATCGAAACATGAGCAAGAAGAGCGAAACCAAGCAGGAAAACGAGCCCGACTTCGAATCGGCGATCAAGGAACTGGAAGCGCTGGTTGAAAAGCTGGAGTCCGGCGACCTCGGCCTTGCCGAGTCGCTCAGCCACTTCGAAAACGGTGTGCGGCTGAGCCGGCAGTGCCACGGGCTGATTGACCGCGCCCGCCAGACCGTCGAAATGCTCAGCGACAGCGGTGACGAGTCAAGCGCCCGGCCGATGTCCATCAGCGGCAGCCAGGCCGACGACGGTCCGGACGACTGAAAATCCTTCTGAAAGTCAGATTGATGCGCGGTCCTACGGGACGGGCCGTGCGCGGTACTTGGTGTACCCAGTGATGCTGACAATCACCTGCCATGATCAGCAAGCTGCCGTTGCCCAGCAGGTACTCCAGCCGCTGGCTACCATCCCGAGACTTGATCAGAAAACGGCGCGATGCGCCAAGGCTGACCGAGGCAATCGTTGGATTCGGACCCAGCTCGGGCTCATCATCGGCATGCCAGCCCATGCTGTCCTGGCCATCGCGGTACAGGTTGCACAGCACGCTGTTGAAACGGACCCCGATCTGCTTCTGCAGACATCGTCGAATATTGGCGAGCCCCTTCGTCCAGGCCCTCGCGGCCATGGTCTGACCAGAATATCGATAGGCAACCTCGCCGTCTCCATGGAATGCCGTCAGGCGGGGCTGCAGCACCTGGCGGCCGAACATCTGAATTGGGCGCTGTGCCAGATCCAGTTCACCCGCGAGCTGCTTGAACAGGCAATCAGCCTGAGCGGCTGGCAAGAAGCACTCGTCCAGGACAATGCAGCCGCCCGGCGGCAGCGGATGGTAGCTTCCGGCCAGGCGCTTCAAGTCCGGATCTGACGATTTTGATATCGACACCATCGGCAAATGATATCCTTCTTCATGGGAGTCTAATGTAGCGACCATACCAAGGATGGAACCAATGAAAACAGTATCTAGACGTGACGTATTCAAGTTGGCCGGTGCCGGCTCTCTGGCCCTGTTGCTGCCTGCGCTGACCAGGGTAGGTGGCGGTCAGGCTTGGGCGGACGACAACATCCTCGACCCGGAAAGCCCGCAAGCCAAGGCCCTCGGCTATGTCCATCACTACGACGAAGTCGATGCCGAACGCTTCCCACGCTATGAAGCCGGCCAGATCTGCGCCAATTGCCAGCTGGCCCAGGGCGACCTGAGCGCGGATTGGATGGGCTGCAGCATCTTCCCCGGCAAACTGGTTGCCCATGATGGCTGGTGCAACGCATGGGTTCTGCGTGCCGGTTGATTGTGCGACACCTCATAGGGTGGCCAGGTGACCTGTCCCGGTCACCCCATGGGTTCTATCTCGCCTTGCTGAGCAACCACCAGGCAAATCCGGCCAGCAGAAGGGGCGGACCAATCGCAGCTGGAATGACAGGCCAACCCATCAACAAGGTTGTATAGCTCACCAACTCATACAACAACTGAAAGCCCAACCCCAGCGTCAGCGCCCCAACCAGACGAATACTGACCGCCCGACTCTTCAGAGGCACCGCCGAAGTAGCCATCGCCGCCAGAACCATCCCCAGACAGGTCAACGGCAAAGCCAAGCGTTGCCAGAGCACCATTTCAAACTCGGCTACTTCCTGCCCCCTGCGCTTCAGATCATGCACGTATAGCCATAGATCCGCCAGCGGCAGGCTGGCCGGCGGGCTCAGCAGAAGCTCAAGTTGACGCACGCTGAGGAAAGACTCCCAAGCCAGCTCCGAACGCTGCTCGAAGTAGGCGTCGGGGCGCTCGCCCAGATCCCGAATCTGCACATTTTCCATCAGCCAGATGCCATCGGCTTGAACCATGGCCTGTTCGGCTCTGACGTGGCGCCGCAGCTCACCATCGCCACTAAACTGGTAGAGGTTGATATCGGTGGGAATGCGGCCCAGGTGCAGACTCTGCACGTTCAAAAATTCATCGTCCTGGCGCATCCACAGTCCGTGCCAGGGATGCCAGAGCCCACTCTCCCCCAGCGCTGCCCCTATGACCCGCTCCGGTCCCTGGTGAACCATGGGCGTTACCCACTGCAGCGCAGCCAAAGCCAGCAAAGCAATGCCAAACCCCGGAATCAGTGCCACTGCCGTCAGGCGCCAGATCGACAGGCCCGAGGCGCGCATGACCGTCAACTCGTTGCGCGCCTGGAACCCGCTCATCGCGGCGGCAGTGGCCAGCACGGTAATCACCGGCAGCAGGTCGACGAGGCCTTCCGGAACAATCAGAAAGGCCTCGAAAGCCAGCATAAACACTCCACCGACGCCGCTGAGGCCTTGCTCAAGCACCTGCAGCAACTCCATCAACCAGAGCAGCGCACCGACCGCCAGGGCCGAAACCAGAAAGGCTCGGACCAGGCGATCAATCATGTATCCGGCAAGAATTCTCATAGCGGCGCTCCGGGTCCGCGTTGGACCAGCCAATAGCGAATGGCCAGCAACAACGAAAGACCGATCGGCGCCAGGTAAACCCCGGGCCAGGCGCCGAGGCTACCCTGCTCCAGCCAATTGATCAGAACACCGAGCACGCTGAAGTAGATCGTGCCGACCAGGGCTGCACTCAGCACCCGAGTTGACTGACCTAGCCGTGGATTGATCCGGCTCAGTGCGATGGCTGCGAGCGCCAGCACCAGCACGGAGATGGGGCTGACCAGGCGCCAATGCAGCTCGGCCAGCTCGATCGGTTCGTCAGTGCCCAGCAGCTCTCGGGTAGGCATGGCGCGCCGCAGCTGGGCCCGTTGCGGTGGTGATCGGCCGAGAAACATCACCTCGAACTGGTCAAACCGACCAATCAGATCACGACTGCCGTCGTGCTCAATTCGATAACTATGTACATCACCACTGAAGACCAGCCGGTAAAGGCCTTCGCCAGCCTGTTGCTGCTCAAGTCTGCGCGCACGCAGCAGACCGTCAAATTCAGGCATGCGCTGGTGAACCATGACATCATCCAGCCCCCCGTCACTTCTTCCCTCGGCGTACAACAACCAGGTCTGGTCACCGACCTGGAAACGACCGGGCTCGATCCGCTCCAGATTCAGCTCGGCCGCCATTTCACGCTCCAGCGCATACACCGTGGCATACGCCCACGGCCGGAACACCATGGACAAGGCAGCCACCAGAACAGCCAGCATTAAAACCCAAACGCCCACGGCGAAAACCACGCGGCGACGTCCACCCCCTGCCGCAGCCAGCGCAATGATCTCGTAGGCAGACTGCAAGCGCCCCAGGCCGGTGACTATGCCCAGCAGCAGGGCAATCGGTATCAACACATCCAGAAAGATCCCCAGCCGCAAGCCAGCCATGCTCAGGACCACTTCCATCGGAAACCCTTCGACCGCCGCCCGGCCAAGCAGCTGGCTGGCATAAAACACCAGCACCACCACCACCAGGAAAACAAACACCCCAAGCGCGGGACGCAGAATTTCCCGGCCAAGGTAGCGCTCAATGATCAGCACTGGCTTGCGGCCTCGGCCAGGACAGACTCCACCATGGCAAGATCGGCGGCTGAATCGACGTCTACCGCGGCCAGCGGATCATTGAGCAAGTGTGCTGACACGGCCACGCCAAGCGCCGTGGACAATGCTTCAAAACCATCCTGAAGACTCAGACGGCCGGCCAGGTAACGACCAAGGTTGACCCAGCCCAGCATGGCCACCACCCGCCACGGCCGCTTGCGTTGCTGCTCAACCTCGCGCCAGCGCCTGACCACGGCATCGGCTCGGCCACTGCGAAAGACGAACAGGTTGGTGCCACACACCGACTGATCTGAAAAGCGATATCGGGTACGCCGGCTGTTGGGAAATCGCTGCATCACCTGACCATGCCTGACCAGCCCCACCAGCAGGTCGGCAGGGGACGTGTCGTCCACTAGCAGATCCAGCCATTGATGGTCGAGCAGAACATGATCGGCAGTGGTCAGCACCAGCGGTCGCTTCGAACCTGCCGCGGCCAAGGCCTTGTCAACGCTGGCGCTGGGCGATGCCGCCGGCTCGATCATGACCAGACGGCCGCCGGCCAGGCCACTGGCCTGGGCAGCAGACTGGTAATCCGGTGTCAACGGGGCAACCAGGAAAACACGGCCGAGACGTTTCCAGGCGGCCAGTGCGCGAAGCGAACGCGACAACATCGCTTCGCCGGCAACGGGTACCAGCGTCTTGCCCGCCACCCTGGCCGCTTGCGCCAGCGGGTCATCAGGCCCGCGATCACCGGCCAGGACGATGGCATCGACTGACTCCATCAGGCGTCGATCCTGCGCTGGTACATCCGGTAGCGCTTGTAAAGCTGCCCGCCCATCGCTTCAATCAGGTTGTTCATGCCACGGTTGGTCTCCAGGATCCAGGAAAGTTCAACGGTTTGAATGCCATCGGCGCTGAGCGCGTGGCGCACGCGATCAATCATACCGAAGCTGATCGCTGCTCCCAGCGGTCCGCGCTGAAACTGGCGTCTGACCCCCATCAACGGCGTCCGGGCCGTGGTTGCACGGCGTCGTTTGAGTCGCCAAAGCAGCCTGGCCCAGCCAAACGGCAGCAAGCGCCCGTGCAAATCACGGATCAGTTCGTTGATATTGGGCAGTGCCACGATAAAGCCAGCCGCCTCGCCGTCAACCTCGGCGATGCAGGTGTAGCCCGGGCGGATAATCTGTCGCAATTCACGACCAGTGGCCCGGAATTCCTTTTCAGTCAGGGCAACAAAACCCCAGTTGTTGGACCAGGCATCGTTGAACAGCATTCTCAGCAAATCGATTTCCTCTTCATAGCGAGAAAAGTCCATCGGCCGGAACACGATTTTTCCGGCCGCCCGGTCCAGCAGGCGACGCATCGTCGGCGGTGGATCGAAATCCGGCGGCAACAGGTAGGCCAGCAGATCCATGACCGGATTCATGCCTGCCGCTTGCAACTGCTCTGAATACCAGGCCGGTGCGTGCCCCATCATCACCATCGGCGGCGTATCGCGGCCCTCCACCAGCAATCCACAGGATTGATTGATGGACAGATCGTACGGCCCACGCATCTCCGAACAGCCGCGTGCACGCAGCCAGTCAGCGGCAGCATCAAGCAGACAACGAAAATATCGGGGGTCGTTCAGGCTTTCCAGCTGGCCAAAATAGCCGATCTTGCGCCCGTCCTCCTGCGGCTGCAGCTTGTCGACCTGGGCACTGATGGTGCCGACGATTTGCTGATCTCTGCGCAGCACGAAGGCCTGGGCCTCAGCGTGCTCGAACCAGGGGTTGCTTGCCGACCA
>SKQI01000044.1 GCA_007119095.1 Wenzhouxiangella sp.
GTGGTCTTCAAGGCCATCGAGCGGCCACGCTTCATGCTGCTCACTCACGGCAATACGCGCTGGGCCTGGCGTATTCGGCGCTGGTTTCCCGAATTCTATTTCCGTATGCTTATGCGGAATGCGCCGCGCATGAAGTAACTTGTGGTGGCCGAAAGCTGTCAGTTTGTGACAGATTTCCCCTTGCGGCCCGGCTGATTTGCTCGGATACTGGCTACCGAGAGGGATAGTAGGATATGGAGTGCTAGCAATGCGCGAACGCTTTTACCTGGAAAGCTCGGCCGGCCAGGAACGCTTGCCGCGACGCATGGACCTGAATGGTTTTCCCGCTACCCTGGGCAGACATCCTGACTGCAGTCTGCAGCTCAACGTCGACCGTATCTCTCGTTTGCACGCCAGGTTCGATTTCGTTGATGGTGAACTCCGAGTCGAAGACCTCGGCAGCACCAACGGGACTTTCGTTAATCATGAGATGATTCGTGGTCCTACCGTCATTGCCGCAGGTGATGTCCTGCATCTGGCCGACCACGAGTTTCGTCTGATGCGGGACGAAAGTGCGCGCTCGTCTGTTGAGCGGTCCACTTCCTCGGCCGATACCATCGTTGGCATGAGTTCCCTGCCGCGTCATTTTCCGCTGCAGATGTCTGCCTTCTTCGATCTGCTGGAGAACGAAAGGGTCTGCGCCTATCACCAGGAGATTCGCACGACCGATGGTCAAATCTATGCCTGGGAGCTGCTTGGGCGCAGTACCCATCCTGACCTTGTTGAAGGTCCGGGGCAGCTGTTCAGCCTTGCTGCTGCGCTGAATGTCGAGGTTCGCCTTAGCCGCCTGTTAAGGCGCTGCGCATTCGAAGCAGCTCACAAAGCAGGGTTGGACCGTCCGCTGTTTTTCAATAACCATCCATCCGAGTGCGAGGACTTCGAAGATTTGCTGGTCGAGCTGCGCGAACTGCGTTCGACGTATCCCGATCTGAAGCTGGTTTTCGAGGTTCACGAATCGGCGGTGACCGATCTCAACATCATGGCTTCGGTACGAGACCAGCTAAGGGAAATGGGTATTGGCCTGGCCTACGATGACTTTGGGGCAGGCCAGGCCCGCTTGCTTGAATTGGTCGAGGTACCACCTGACTACCTGAAATTCGATATTTCCCTGATCAGGGGCCTGGATAGTCACGACTCTCCCAAATTTCGACTGTTGTCTACCCTGAACGGCATGATCAGCGACTTGGGAATTCGAACGCTGGCCGAAGGCATCGAGACCAGAGAAAGTGCCGAGCTTTGCCGGGAAATCGGCATAGACCTGCTTCAGGGCTACTACTTTTCCCGGCCGGAACTCATTCGCGATCATCGATAGCACCATTCCATCCGGTCGGCGACCGGGTGGCCGGGCGAACGGACGGCAGCCGTTCGCCCGGCGTTCCCTGTTCACCAGATACTGACGCGGTCTTCGGCCGGGATGTAGAGTGCATGGTTGGGACCGACGGCAAATGCCTCGTACCAGGCATCCATATTACGAACCACGCCGTTGACGCGATAGCGCGCAGGGCTGTGAGGGCCGGTGATCAGGCGCGCTCTCAACGACTCTTCGGTCTCAATGGTCCGCCAGACCTGTGCCCAGGCCATGAAAAAGCGCTGGTCGCCAGAGAGACCATCAAGAACCGGCGCCTCGCCGTCGTGATTATCTGCCAGATAGAGCTGATAGGCATGGTGGGCTATGGAGAGGCCACCAAGGTCGCCGATATTCTCACCCAGGGAAAGCCTGCCGTTAACATTCATGCCCGGTAGCGGCTCAAAGGCATCGTATTGGGCGACCAGGGCATCCGTGCGGCGCTCGAATTCAGCGCGCGACTGGTCAGTCCACCAGTTCCGCAGGACACCATCGGCGTCGGAACGCGAGCCTTGATCGTCGAAGCCATGCCCCATTTCGTGACCGATCACACCGCCGATCGCACCGAAGTTGACTGCCGCGTCAGCCTTCGGATCGAAAAACGGAGGTTGCAGGATGGCTGCCGGAAAAACGATCTCATTGCGGGTCGAGGAATAGTAGGCATTGACGGTTTGCGGGGTCATGAACCATTCCCATTCGCGCACCGGCTCGTCCAGCCGTGCCAGAGAATCCGCGCGCGCCCAGGCGGCAAGCCGGTCCAGATTGCCGATCAGGTCATCGGATGCAATGCTGACCGCGGAATAATCGCGCCAGCGATCAGGGTAGCCAATCTTGGGCAGAAAGGCAGCCAGCTTGCGTTCGGCTTCCGCCCGCGTTTCTTCATCCATCCAGTCGAGAACGGCCAGACGTTCGGCGAAGGCACGCCGCAGGTATTCAACCAAGGTTTCCATTTGAGCGCGGTGTTCCGGCGGGAAGTGCCTTTCAACGTAGGCTTGCCCAACGAGCTCTCCGAGTCGACTGCTGACCAGGTTGATGGCGCGTCGTTCACGCGGACGGCGTTCTTCTACCCCACCCAGGCGGCGTTGAAAAAATTCGAAATGCGCTTGGGCGTAAGCCTCGGGCAGCAGCGTGGCGCGGTTGTTTATCCAGTGAAAGGCATGCCAGGAAGCCCAGTGTTCGACCGGGGTTTCGGCGAAAAGCTCGGCATTGGCAATGACGGCTCGGTCATTGGTCAAAACAAGCTCGTCGACCGCGTTTACTTCACGCGCTGACAGAAGCGCATCCCAGGGAAAGGCCGGGGCCAGGCTGTCGAGTTCGGTGCGTTCGACCAGGTTGTAGTTCGCTTCACGATCACGCTGCTCGACGCGGGTGAAATGGTTAGCGGCCACAGCAGTTTCCAGGGCGAGGATGTCTGCTGCCCGCTGTTCGGCCCGGTCAACGCCGGCGCGCTCCAGGGTGGCCGTAATGTAGGCCAGATAGGCGTCGCGGTGGGCAGGGAAGGGATCATCCTGACGGTCGTAGTAATCCCGGTTTGGCAGGCCGAGTCCGCTCTGAGCCAGGTGGACCAGGTAACGCTCTGGATTGCCGGCATCCTGGGTGATGTACACGCCCACCAGAGAACTTGCACCGGATTTACCCATCCATCTTGCCACCTCTTCGTGCGTCTCGATTGCCAGCAGCTGTTGCAGGCCTTCTTCGATGGGGGTCAGCCCAAGCGACTCGATGCGGGTGACATCCATGTAGCTGGCATGCAGGTTGGCAATCTGGCCTTGGGGCGAGTCAGACTGCGGATTGGTCTGTGCGGCTTCGCGGATGATGGCCTCTACGTTTTCCTCGGCCTCAAGAGCGAGCTCAGCGAAAGCCCCAAAGCGAGAAAACCCGGCCGGCATCGATGCCGAGTCCAACCAGCCTTCGTTGACAAAGTTGAAGAAATCATCTCCCGCAGCCGTCGTCTTGCTGACGTGCTGGGTTTCAATGCCCCAGTCGCCAAGCCTGGCCTGCTCAGCAGCAACAACACTCTGGCCTAGGAAAACTGAAATAAAAACAGGAATAAAAAGGTGGGATTTAAACATTTTCTACTATTGCGTGAAATTTATTAAGGAATATGCATAAAAAATCGATACGGTGTATCGACCAAGCAACTGCCGGATGGTTCGAAAGCGAAGTACGGATCAGAGTAACCATTTTCCAAAAAGCAAACTGCGCGATGGTACTATTGAAGCCCAAGATTGCTCGTGATGATCTTGGGTTTTCAAGGGTGGGATACGGGGCCAAGTATTTTTCATAATGAGCATACTGTCCGAATACGAGCGCAAGATTGATCCCGAGCAGCTGGAGATCGGGCACTTCGTGATCCGTATGGACGTGCCGTGGCAGGAAACCGATTTTCCGCTCGAGGGCGTGCGCGTCACCAATCAAGACATCCGTGCCTGGATGCGCGAACATTGTCGGTGGGTGGTTGTTGATCTTGAGCGCAGCCCGGGCGCCCGGACATTACGACGCTACGGCCACGGTTCTCTGACGCAAAAATCCTCATCCTCTCCAAAGCTGGATGTGATTCGCGAGTCGACCATCAACGAAGAAACGCTTCTGGTGGCGTCAGAGCAGTACCAGGCGCTGGATCGTCAGGTGTTCGAGTTGATGGCAAGCATGCGCAATAGCAAAGCGCTGGATACCGCTGCCGCACGCCAGGTGGTCAGCGAAGTGTCTTCCGCGCTGGAAAAAAACCTGGCAGCCCTGGTCTGGTTGACCCGGATCAAGGAGCGTGATCAATACACAGCACAGCACTGTATCAATACTGCAGTGTTGGCAATCGGTCTCGCCCACGGCCTCGATTGGGATAGGGGCGATGTCGAAATGGCTGGCCTGGCCGGGTTGTTGCATGACCTCGGCAAGACGCTGGTGGACCCGAAGATTCTCAACAAGCCGGGTCGTCTGACCCCGGAAGAGTTTGAGCAAGTCAAAGCCCACACGGAACTTGGGTTCGAACTGGTCAGGGAAGACGAAAATGTCCCCATGCCGGTTGCCGATGCGGTACTCAATCACCACGAGCGGCCGGATGGTCGGGGCTATCCGGGCGCAAAAAGCGGGGAAGAGATCCGACCCTTGGCCCGACTGGTGGCGGTCGTGGATGCTTACGATGCGATTACCTCAAATCGGGTTTACGATCCGGCCCGTTCGCACCACGAGGCGCTGGGCATTTTGTGGAAAGAGCGCGAGCGCCAGTTTGATGGAAAAATGGTCGAAGCACTCATCCGCCTGATGGGTTGGGTTTCGCCCGGTACCCTGGTCAGGCTCAGCGATGGCCAGATTGCAGTCGTTCTGCAGACCAAGTCATCGCGGGGTTTGAGACCCGTTGTGAGACGGGTGCGTGCCAAATCCAACAGTCACACGCTGGATGAGGTCATTGATCTCAGCAAGTGGCAGGAAAGCAAGCATGGCATGCCTTTGACAATCGCCGAGGTGCTTCCGGACGGTGCGGACGGCATCAATGCGCGCGAACTAATAGCTAGCTTCAGCTAAAGACTATCCTGCAAGTTCAAGCCCCATCGCCTTCGAGCAATGCATCCGAGCTGTTAATACAGTAAACTGACAGCTTCATTACGGAGGGAAACGGGATCGTGAGTCAGCTCGACCGCTTTCGCAGATTGCTGGGCCTGACAGCGTCCAACGAGCGACGAAACACGCACCGGATCGATGCGCGTGAGGGTACGCGCATACTTATCATTGATGATTCTCGCACCGTAGTAGCTGCTCTCAGCCATATGCTGCGTCAAAGCGGCTATGAACCGATCGGCGCGAGTGACGCGGAAAAGGGCCTGGAACTAGCCATCAGCGAAAAACCGCATCTGATCTTTCTGGATATCGTGCTGCCCGGTTTGAACGGGTTTGCTGCGTTGCGGCGATTGCGCAAGGACGAGCGTACCCACAAGATTCCCGTCATCATGATCAGTGGCAACCCGCAGGCTGCCGAACGTTTCTACCTGGAACGGATTGGCGCCGATGACTTCATGAAAAAGCCATTCGGTAGGGCAGAAGTGTTCTCCCGGATAGAAAAGCTGGTCAAACAGGGCGCCTTGCCCGGGCGCAAGATCAGCGAGGAAAAGCAGGCGGCCATGACCGTCGATGAAGATCACAAAATCAGCGACGACATGCCTGACCCTTTTGACCTTTCCCGACAGGGTTGAGTCTTTGCCTGATCTGCCGGACGGCTGCCCCCGACGCCCCAGGGAACTGAACAGTCGATGAGCACCGATTTGATCGTGGTTCTGCTCGTGCTGGCGGTGATGCTGGCCTTGTTCGTCAGCAACCGGCTGCGACTCGACCTGGTTGCCCTGATGGGCCTGATGGCCCTGGTGTTGACCGGTGTTCTTCCTGTCAACGATGCGCTGGGCGGTTTCAGCGATCCCGTGGTTTTGATGATCGCCGGTCTTTTTGTCGTCGGCGCCGGGCTGTTTCGAACCGGCGTGGCCGATGCCGTCGGTCGCAAGGTAGAGCTCCTGGCCGGGGAGGGTGTTCACCGCCTGACCCTCGTGATCATGCTGGTGACCGCGTTGCTCTCGGCTTTCCTGAGCTCGACCGGGACTGTGGCTGTGATGCTGCCGGTTGTCCTGGCGATCGCCCGTAGACGTCGCATCAGTCCTTCGCGGCTCCTCATGCCGCTGGCATTCGCCGCCTTGCTTGGCGGCATGCTGACACTGATCGGAACGCCACCCAACTTGATTGTCAGTGGCCAACTCGAGCAAGCCGGACTTGAGTCTTTCGGCTTTTTTTCTTTCACGCTGCCCGGCCTGGTGATGCTGACCCTTGGGGTTGGCTGCATGATGCTGCTTGCTCCAAGACTGGTGCCGGAAAGACGCGGTCATGAAGCGCTGTCCGACACACTTGGTTGGCGCGAGTTGTTTTCTCAATATGGCTTGAACGAGCGGATATCACGCCTTGAGGTGCCCGTTGACTCCACCCTGGCGGATGCCGATATCACCAGTAGCGAACTGCGGTCGAATCACGGGCTGACTGTCATGGCTATCGTGCGGCAAACAGACCGTGGCAGATTCGCGCACCGGGCGGAACCGGACAGCATCATCCACGGTGGTGATCAGGTGTACGTCATCGCCAAGGAAGCCGACCTGCAGGCCACGGCCAGGAAATTCGGTCTGAAACGCTTGTCAGGACGGGTGGAATTACCCCAGCCGATCAGTGTTGTGGATGCGCTGGTTCCGCCGCGATCCGAGTTCATCGGGCACAGTTTGCGTGAGCTGCGGTTGCGCAGTGGGCTTGGCGTTACCATTCTGGCCCAGAAGGTTGGCGGTCAGCCCGGGGAGCCAGTCGACCTGGATCGCAAGCTGCAACCCGGCGATGCGCTGTTGCTGACAGCCAGCAGCAAGGCCATGCAGCGTCTGTCGAAAAACAGCCGTCGGCTGGTGCTGCTGGCCGACACCGACAAGGAGCACGATCTGGATTGGCGCAAGGCGCCGATGGCGCTTGCAATCATGCTTGGAATGATGCTGGCAATGACGTTTTCCTGGGTGGCCAACGTCACTGCCGTCATGCTCGCGGCCGTCGCCCTGGTGTTGACCCGTTGCCTGACGATGGACCAGGCCTATCGATCAATCAACTTCGAAAGCGTCATCCTGATTGCTGCCATCCTGCCCATGGCCACTGCCCTGGATAACAGCGGTGGCCTGGAGTTGGCCTCGCAGGCATTGTTGAACATCACCGGGCAGGCTGGCCCCCTGCTGCTGCTTGCGCTCTTGTTCGTGTTTACCGCGGGCTTGAGCCAGATTGTCTCCAACACCGCCACCACGGTTCTGGTTGCACCGATTGCCATTCAGGCGGCATTGGGCCTGGACATCAATCCGCAGGCGGCGCTGATTACCGTGGCAATTGCGGCCTCCAGTGCATTTGCCACGCCGGTGGCTTCACCGGTCAATACCCTGGTCTTAAGCGCAGGCGGTTACCGGTTTACCGACTTTGCGCGCGTCGGCATCCCGTTGCAATTGGTGCTTCTGGCCGCGACTCTCATCATCGTTCCATTGTTTTTCCCGCTATGAGCCGCA
>SKQI01000020.1 GCA_007119095.1 Wenzhouxiangella sp.
GATCGCGCAGGATATTGTTCGCACAGTGAATTTTCCGAAGGAGCGTCGTATCGGGACATACGACCGACTGAGGAAAATCCGCTGTGCGGACAATAGACTAGCGAGTGCGCGCGTAATTTCATGGATTGTTCGGGCTAGTGTTCTTCATAAGCCAACGACAGGTACACGATCGTCAGCGTCATGAAAATGAACGCCTGCAGCGGCACGACGAGGATGTGGAATATCGCCCAAGCACCACCGGGGATGAACTGAATCCACCAGGGCAGAAGGGCAATCAGCACGAAAATCAACTCGGCCGCGTAAAGGTTGCCGAAAAGTCGCATGGCCAGCGACACCGGCTTGGCGATCAATTCGACGATATTCAACAGCAGGTTGGGGATCCACAGCAGCGGATTGCCGCCGAAGGGATGGGTGAAAAGCTCCTTGCCATAACCGCCGAAGCCCTTGCCCTTGATGCTGTAGATGATGATCAGGGCGAGCACGGTCAGTGACATGCCGAACGGTGCGTTGATGTCGGCCGAGGGTACGATCCGGAAATAATCGGCACCCAGGATATACATGATGGTCGGCACGTAGTCCACCGGCACCAGGTCCATCAGGTTCCACAGCAGCACGACGCCGAAGATGGTCAGAGCCAGGGGGCCGACGAAATTGCGCGGCCCATGGAAGCTTTCCTTGACCGAGTTCTCGACGAATTCGACCAGCATTTCGACGAAATTCTGCAACTTGCCAGGCACGCCGGCCGTGGCACGGCGCGCGCCCATGAACAGGAAGAAGACGAAGAACAGGCCGAGCACCCAGGACACCAGCATGGTATCGACATGCCAGACAAATGGATCCATCTGATCCGCACCCTTGGGCAGGCGCAGGTTGGTGATGTGATGATTTACATAGGCACCGGCATCGGCCTGCTCGTTCCAGACGAAACTGGCGCGGGCCTTGGTTTCCGCCCACCAGCCGCCGGATTCGGCAACTTGAGCAAGCATGTCCGAGTTGCCGGCGGCGCCGGCCTGCCCAACGTCACTGCTTGACAGTGCATCAGTGTCCAGTTGCTGATTACCGCTAGCCATGGTCGTTTTCGAGACGTCCCGTTATTCTGTTTCAGAAGTCGAAAGCGGCAGGTGCGCCATCTTGCGCATTGCCAGCCAGTAAGCCACTGCAGTGGCTGCGTATCCGGTTACAACCGGCAGAAAATAACCGGCAAACCATTGCACTACGATGACGAACAAAATCACCGCCAGCACGAATTTAAGCGCCATGGCACGATAAAAAGCCCGCACCATGATTTTCGGGTCTCGCCCCAGCGCCAGACCCACCCTTATGGCAGTCAGCACGGTCAGGAAAACCCCGATGGCGCCACCGACCAGTGCCGCCAAGGCCCAGGCCAGGCCACCGATCATAGCGAAACCCAGCCCACACAAGGCAGCCAGTATGGCCTGTAGCCGCAAGAGCCAGGCGACCGTCTTGGCAAATTCTTGTTCGATCACGACCCGGGCGCTGCTCTTTTACCGGCCAGGCGCCTGCGAAAGCGCCGACGTACTGGGCTGCTAAACAATCTACAGCCCAGCAAATCAGCGGAATTATACCAGCAAAATTGAATTGCGGACAAGCCTTCGGTGGGCAGGATTACTCAGGCTCATTCATGCCCCGGGTTGCTTCAGCCCGAACTGGATCAGCCTGATCCGCGCGGCTCTCCGGCCCGCGAACCTGGGTTAGCGTGATTCAACCTCAAAACGATCGACATGCATCTGATCCGAGACGATTACAGACAAGGTATTTCCTTCCTGGACCAGCGTAAAAGCGTTGGGATTGGCATTCGCCAGGCTTGGCAGATCACCGCTGATGCCGCCGTTGGCGGCAAGGATGGGATAGCTGCCGTCCAGCGGGGTCTGACCGTAATCGCCGGGCAGAACCAGAAAAACGATGGTGCCGCCAGCGAAAGTGGCTTCCCCGTCGATCTCGACGAGATCAGCTGTGACCCCTGGCTCGAACTGGATTTCGAGCACGGCGTCCTCGCCGTGAGCGTAGTCGCCGGCAATGGCCAGGGTGGCCGACCGCCCGGGGCTGGCCACCAGCCGGCCTTCATTGACCACATCACCAAGCTGGCCACCGACGCCAAACACCGCGCCTGCGTCGATTTCCAGACTACCGCTGTAGTCCGCCGGCTCGCCGGTAAACAGGGTTGTGCCGTTCTCAACTCGAATCAGACCCGTGCCATTGGCGCCAGCCGGGCCTACCATGATAAACGGCAGGTCCAGGCTACCGTTGTGGTTGAACACCAGCGTACCCGCACCGCTATTGAACTGAATCCCGCCGCGCAGATCCAGCTCACCCGGCGGTTCGGCCGCCTCTCCCGACGGCCCGCCAACAACCACTTCGCCAACCCCGCCGGAGTTACCTCCGATAAGCAATCGATTGTTCTCCGGCAGGCCGACACCTGTGATTTCCAGTGTCGCGCCATCTACCACGCGCAGACTGCCGGCACCCGGATTGGTACCCAAAGCGCCGCCATTGCCTACGATGAGCCTGGACCCGGAGAGCAGGGAGCCGGGGCCGGTAAGCAGAAGCTCGCCCTGGCTGTCATTCGCTTGCGCCACGGAAGAAGTAGCGCCCGCCCAGGTCACCTGCGCCCCGTCGCTGATCGTCATTTGACCGGATCGAGTGTGACCGAGCCAGAATCGCCCCGCAAATTCCAGTCTTGACCCAGCTCCGCTGACGGTGATGCTGCCGTTGCCGTCAGCCTGGCGGCCGATCGAGGTCACGCCTGTATCAAGAATATGCATTCGCCCGCCGGCCAGAATTTCGAGCTCGCCGGGGCCGCTGGAACTGATGTCGATGCTCCCCACCTCCCAGCGCGAATCGGCCCCGCTGATCAGGACCCGGCCATCGCCGGCAGACTGGCTGCCAATCGCAGCGCCCGTCCCTGACACCAGGCTACCGCCGTTGAAGATGCTCAATTCGCCCCGATTGTTGAAGCCAACGGCAAATCCGATGCCGGTTTCAGCTGCCGCGCCGTCGATCACGGTCGGGTTCGGATTGGTCGTATTGATTCGCACCGAACTGGTCGCCGCGGTCGGCACGCCGCCACTCCAGTTGGCCGCATCGAACCAGTCATCCGACGCGGTGCCAGTCCAGTTACTTTGGCCAAAGACGCCGCCGCTGGCCGCCGGCAACACGGCGAGAAGCAGTAAAACGAACTTGTTCATGGAACTCTCCCGATCCAGACGACGTGATGCTGACTTCAGGGTGGGCGGGTCAGGCGGGGGCTACTTGATGAACAGGTGATTTTTTCGTTACTTTTGCCGGAATCGCTCGAGCAGGCCGTCAAGTTCGTCGAGGCTGGTATAACGAATCGTGACCTGGCCCTTGCCGGAGGCCGAGTGTTTGACGCTGACCGGCGCACACAGCGTTTCAGTGAGCTCCTGCTCCAGTCGCTCCAGGTCGGGGCTTTTTGCTGGCGCCGGCTTTTTCGCCGGCTTGCCTTCTTTGAGCCTGCGCACCAGCGCCTCGGTTTGGCGGACCGAAAGCTCGAGATTGATGACCTGCCGAGCGGCACGAACCTGGTCAGCCCGATCCAGCGCCAGCAAGGCTCGGGCATGGCCCATATCCAGCCGGCGCTGATCGACCAGCTCGCGCACTTCCGGGGCAAGCTCCAACAAGCGCAGCAGATTACTGACGGAAGCCCTGGAACGACCAACGCTCTCTGCGGCCTGCCCGTGAGTAAGCTCGAACTCTTCGATCAGGCGTTTCAAGGCCACGGCCTCTTCCAGCGGATTCAGATTTTCGCGCTGGATGTTTTCAATCAGCGCCAGGGCCAGCGTGGCTTCGTCCGGCACTTCGCGGATAATCGCAGGGATGCTGTCCTTGCCGGCCATGCGCGTTGCCCGCCAACGGCGTTCGCCGGCGATCAGCTCGTAAGTGCCCGGCTTGGCCAGGGGACGAACGACGACCGGCTGAACCAGACCCTGGGCGCGAATCGACTCGGCCAGTTCTTCAAGCTTGTCCGGATCCATCGCCGAGCGCGGCTGGTAACGACCGGGCTGAATCACGTCCAGCGGCAGTTCCTTGAGCGCCGACTGATCGGCCTGCGGGTCTTCCTTCTCCACGGCTGCACGGGTCTTGCCCAGCAGCGCATTGAGGTTCCTACCCAGCGGTTTCTTCTTTGCCATCAGACCCGCTCTCCGGCACGGCGCAGGTATTCTCCGGCCAGCCCCATGTAAGCAACAGCGCCGCGCGAGTCACGATCGTAGTGAATCACCGACTGACCATAGCTGGGCGCTTCAGCCACGCGCACGTTGCGCGGAATGACCGTGCCGTAGACCCGCTCGCCGAAATGTTCGTGCAGCTGGCGCGAGACCGCACTGGAAAGATTGTTGCGTACGTCGTACATGGTTCTGACCAGGCCTTCGATTTCCAGATCCGGATTGACCGATGCCTGGATCTGATCAATCGTATTCACCAATGCACTCAAACCCTCCAGCGCGTAATACTCGCACTGCATCGGAATGAGCACGGCATCGGCCGCGGTCAGCGCATTCAAAGTCAGCACGTTCAGTGCCGGCGGGCAGTCAATCAGAATATGGTGGTACTGGTGGCGCAACCCGGCAAGCGCGTCTTTCAGGACGGAGGCGCGATCATCGGCTTCCATCAGACCCACCTCGGCGGCGGTCAGGTCGCCATTGGCCGGCAACAGGTCCACCTTCATTGCTTCGGCGCGAACCCGGACATCTTCCGCCCTGGCCTCACCCAGCAGCACTTCGCAAATCGTCAGCTGGTCTTCCGACAGTTCGACGCCGGAGCCTGTCGAAGCGTTACCCTGCGGGTCCATATCGACCAATAGCACACGCTTTTCGAGTTCGGCCAGACCGGCAGCCAGATTCAGGGCGGTGGTGGTCTTGCCGACTCCACCCTTCTGGTTGGCCACGGCGACGATGCGGCATTTTCGTTCGTTCATTGTCTGGTAATGATTGCCAGGCAGCGACGCGCGTCCAGCCCAGGCACCTCAAGATCGATAAGCTCGACATTGTACGCGCCTGGCACAGCCTTGATCTCGTTTTCCTCAACCCGGGCCTTCAACGCCAGCAAACGGCTGCCGCGCTCCAGCCACGCAGCATGCCACTCAACCAGGCGCACCAGCGGCGCCAGGGCGCGGGCAGTAATAGTCGCCGGCACCGGGTCGACGGCCAACTTCTCCAGCCGCGCGTGGATCGGCTCGATATTGGCCAGGCCCAGCTCGCGCCGAACCTGGCGCAGGAAGCGCACCTTCTTGCCGTTGCTATCGACCAGGCGAAAAACCAGCTGTGGCCGGGCGATCGCCAGCGGCACGCCCGGCAGGCCGGCGCCAGTGCCCGAGTCCATCACCAGCTCGCCTTGCAGGAACGGATCAACGCTGAGGCTGTCAAGCAGGTGTCGTGCTAACATTTCCGCAGGCTTGTCCACCGCGGTCAGGTTGTAGGTCTTGTTCCAGCGCTCCAGCAAGGCCAGGTAGCGCAATAGCCGGCCGCGCTGATCACTCGACAGGGCCAATCCCAGTGATTCCAGGCCCATTGCAAGATCATCATCCAGGCTGGCCCAAGGGGCCGCCAGATCGGAAAGGTGTGTCGCTTTCAAGTTTCTCTGGTTACCAGTAGATGAAGAAAACACTGATTATAGGATTGATTCTGGTCGCCGCTGTCTGGTTGCTGTTGCTGCCCGGCGCTGTTGGCCTGTTTCTGAAAGACCGTGCCCCAGGCTGGCTCGACAGCGAAGAGCGCGACCTGCGCCAGGAGTATGTACCCGGCTGGTTTACCTCGCGCCTGCAGGCCAGCGATGGTGAAGGCTACTGGATTGAGCTCCGGGCACGTCACTTTCCGCCATTCAGTCGCGGTCTGTTTGCCACTCGCGGCGAACTGACGACACCGTTCTCAGGTCGTGTACTGAACCTGGCCGGTCGATTCACCCTGAATGGCGAAACCGATTTGAAAATCGATGGCAGCGAACTGACGCTGCTGGCCGATCCGGCAATTCAAGCCGGCAGCGCTCAAATCCAGGCAAATCGCAACCGACGGGGCGCCACCCGGATTGATCTTGAGCTGGCCGACCTGGATCTTTACGACGCGCTGGGCAACAGGATCGATTACCAGTCTGCTGACGCACTGATCACCTGGCGCCAGCGCGGAAACGGCCTGGCCAGCACCGGTCTGCAGCTGGACTTTGACGGTCACCAGGGCCTGCGCCTGGCATTGGAGGCAGAGTCCGTTCACATGGCGGCATTGACAGAGCTGCGCGAGGGCCTTCAGCAATTGCGCAATGCTGCTCCCGACAGCGTTGACCAGCGGCTGGCTGCATTGACCATTGCCGCAGCCTGGCAACAGATCAATGCCAGTGGCTTGCAGGTAACCTTGCACGAGTTCGGGCTCGGTCCGGAAACCCGATTTCGGGGACACTGGGCCGCCGGCCAGCGTCAGCCCGACATCACCGGCAGCGGTCGAGTTGCGGCCCTGATCGACACTCTCGCGCCGCTGGTTGGAATGGTTCGCGCGCTGGATCCAGAAGAAAGCCAGCAGCAGACTTCAGACTGGATTCAGGCTTTGGTCGATGGCGGCTGGCTGAGTATTGACGGTGCCGAGTTCGAGTTTCGTTATCCGCCGCCTTCTGGAGAGTTGGCTTTACCAGTACCTTGAGGTCGGAAAGAAGGAAGAGGAATTCAGTCGTCAGTTCCCGATTCTTCGAACAGCTCACGATGCCTGAGGCAGGCGACCTGGTTACCGTCGTCCAGGGTTTCCAGTAGAGGGACTTCCTGGCGGCATTGATCAGTGGCGTGCGGGCAGCGGGTGTGGAAGACGCAGCCGGTGGGCGGGTTCAGCGGTGACGGGATATCGCCTTCCAGCGAGCGGCGGGCACGGGCGCGCTCCTTGACCGGATCAGGAATCGGCACCGATTCAATCAGGGCGCGGGTGTAGGGGTGGCGCGGCTTCAGGTAAATGCTGTCGCGGTCAGCCACTTCCATGATCTTGCCCAGGTACATCACCAGCACGCGGTCGGAGACGTGCCGCACCACCGACAGGTCGTGGGCGATGAAAATCAGCGACAGCTGCAGCTTTTTCTGCAGGTCCTTCAACAGGTTCACGATCTGGGCCTGGATCGACACATCCAGGGCGCTGACCGGCTCGTCGCAGACCACCAGGCGCGGGTTGACCACCAGCGCGCGGGCAATCCCGATGCGCTGGCACTGGCCGCCGGAGAACTCGTGCGGGTAGCGGTTGATCTGCTCCGGTAGCAGGCCGACCAGCTTCATGATGCCCTGGACCCGCTCGCGTACCTGCAGGCGCGACATCGACGGATAGAAGGTGCGCAGCGGTTCGGCGACGATATTCCCGACGGTCATGCGCGGGTCCA
>SKQI01000162.1 GCA_007119095.1 Wenzhouxiangella sp.
ACTACGGCGACCGGCAGCGGCAGTTCCGCGTTGCCTATCATGGCTCGCTGTTTTCCAACAACGAACCGCAACTCGCCTTTGCCAACCCGTTCTCGACGATCGGCGGCTGGGCGCCCGGCTCCGGCTTCCCGGACGGACGCGGTGAGCTCGCCCTGCCCCCGGACAATCAGTTTCATCAGCTAAGCCTGGCAGGCGGCTGGCAGCTGCGGCCCAACTTTCACCTGACTGGCCAGGTTGCCTCGGGGCGCATGACCCAGAACGAGCCCCTGCTTACCTATACGGCCAACCCGCTGCTGGCCCAAGCCATCGTACAGCCCTTGCCCACCAACTCGCTGGAAGGGCGCATCGACACCACGGCGGCTCATTTCCGTTTGAGCGGGCGCAACTTCAGCCGCCTGAACTGGAACCTGAGCTACCGGCTCGACGACCGCGACAACCGCACCGATCTGCGTGAATGGGTGTACGTGGGCGGCGACTCGCAGCTGCAGGATGCAAGCCCGACCAGCAGCCGACGACGCTACAACCTGCCTCATGACTATCGCCATCAGCGCCTGCGCCTGGATGGCCAGTGGCGGCTTGACGATCGAACCCGGCTCGGCAGTGCCATACAGCAAAGCCGCACCGAGCGCAGCTTCAGCGCTCGCCAGCGCGTTGATGAAACCCTGCTGGAGATCAATGCCCGTCATCGCGCCAGCCAGCGCGTGCAGCTGGGCGCGCAGGTGCTGTGGGCGGACCGCGACGGCAGCGCCTACGACGGCGCCGCGGCCTTTCTGGCCGGCCATGATCCGGGTTACACCGATACCCTGGCCGGCCAATGGGCCAATCTGCCAGCCTTGCGCATGTACCATCTGGCCGACCGGCGCCGCCAGCGCCAGGCGTTGTCCGCCAATCTGACTCCGCACGAGCAGTGGGCAATCGGCCTGGAAGCAGCGCGCGCCGTCGATGACTATCGCAACACCGAAATTGGCCTGACTGAAAGCCGGCAGGAATCGCTGTCAGGCACGCTGACCTGGGCGCCGTCGCGCGAACTCTCGGCCCATGCTTTCTATACCTGGGAACGTCTGGCCAGCGACCAGGCCGGCTTCAGCTTTCGCGGCGGCGCAAACCGCCCGATCGACATCGCCGATCCAGAGCGCTTCTGGGAGGTGGATCATCGCGACCGCATCGACACCCTGGGCGCCGGCGTGCAGCGTTACCTGCTCGACCGCCGCCTCAAGTTGCAGTTGGACGGCGTCCATGCCCGGGCTCGGGCAAGACAGCAGGTAGCCACCGGCACGGCGCTGACCGCCGAACCGCTGCCGACGGTCAGCAACCGGCTCGATTCGATCATGCTGCGCGCCGGCTACCAGATCTCAGAGCCGATGAGCCTGCACTTCCGCTACTGGTTCGAGCGCTTTCGTTCAGATGACTGGGCTTTTGACGGCGTCGGGCCCGACCAGCTCGCCAACATCATTCTGCCCGGCGAGACCGTGGACAACTACCGGGTCCATGTTGTCTCGGTGAGCCTGCGCTACCGATTCCAGTAGTCGAGCAATCAGACGGCTCCGCGCGCCAGCGGCATGGTCATGCAGCGGCAGCCGCCGCCACCGCGCGACAGCTCGGCGCCGTCCATGGTGACGACCACTGGGCCGTCGGAGGCCAGGCGCTTGGAGCCGGCGATGATGTCAACCGCACTGACCACGTCGAAACCGGCCTGATCCAAGGCGGCCACCGTGTACTGGTTGTGGCCATAGCCGATGATCTGGCCTGGGCCGAAGGCGAAGAAGTTGGCGCCACTGGCCCACTGCTCGCGTTCCTGGTTGAAGTCGTCGTCTCCGCCGCAGTTGATCGGCTTGAGATCAAGACCAAGTGCCGACAGTGCCTCCAGCACACCGTCATACTCGGAAATCGTCGCCTGGGCGCCATTCTCGAACCGGCAGTGAAAGGCGCGACAGCGCTGGCGCCCGGTAATCAGCGGTGGAAAGACGACGCACTTGTCGCGATCGACCATGGTGAAAATCATGTCCAGGTGGATCGTCGCCCGGGTCTTGGGAATCTCGACCACGACGAAATTGCGCACCGGCCCCTGGCTGGCAATCGCCCGCATGATGCGGTCAATGCCGGAGACCGAGGTGCGCTCGCTGTAGCCGATCACAACCAGATCCTCGCGAATCACCAGCAAGTCGCCACCCTCGATGGTCAGTTCGGCGTCCTTGTTGTCAGTACCATCGAAGTAGAAGCCCTCGCTGTCAATGTCGGGGTGGTACTTGAACACGGCCTTCAGCAACAAGGCCTCGGCCACTCGGGCCTTGTAAGCCATTGAACCGATGATTACCCGCCGGTTCAGGCACATCGTCGCATCGCGGGTAAAGAAGGTATTCGGCAAAGGTGGGATGGCGTAGCGCGAAGGATCCAGATACTTTTCCAGGCTGATGGGCTTTTTCGGCGTACCCTCGATCAGGCGGCTTGACAACGCCTCCGGCGCCATTGCCTGCAGCTCGTCGATCAGCTCGGGACAGTCATACAGGTCACAAAGTGCCTTCACCAGGGTCTGGCGGATCCTTTCCTGTCCCAACACGCCGGTCAGCAGATCGCGCAGCTCAACCGTCCTCGCCACCGTCGACAACACACCCTTGAGCTGACGATGCTCGCTGCCGGCCAGGTTCAAGTTGAGAATATCGTCGTAAAGCACCTCTGCTGCGGTCTCGGGTGTCATATTCTCGATCTCCTGCCCTGGCGTGTGAACCACGACCGTCTGCAGTGGGCCGATTTCAGAATTCATGTCGATGCGAATCGTCATTAAGTTATCTTCCTGTTCATGGGCCGTCTGCCCCGCCGAATTGATGCCAATAATGAGATGATCTGAGCTTGGCGCGAGCGCTGTAGTATGAAGGCAGTGTAAGGACTTTGACGAATCAATTCAGCAGCGTCTCCCATCGCAGCTGCCGGCCTTTTAGTGTGATAGGTTTCACAACTTTGATACTATTGATACTTGCGTGCAACTTTGGACCCGGGCATGTCCGCCAATAAAGATTTTGACTATCGCGCCGCCATCGGCCGCGAGTTCGGCAATTTTGTTGTCGTTCGAGAGATTGGTCGAGGGGCCATGGGAGCGGTATTCCTGGGCTATCAGAAAACACTCAAGCGCCAGGTGGCCATCAAATTATTGCCGAAAGACCAGGCCCGAACTCCACTGGCCCAACAGCAGTTTCGGGATGAGGCGGAAACCATTGCCATCCTTGACCACCCAAACATCATTACCATTTTCGAAATTGGCGAGGATGATCAGTTCTTCTACCAGGCCATGCGTCTGGTAGATGGTCAGGACCTTGCTCAACTGCTGGAAAAGTTGCTCAAACACCCCGTGCCCTCGCGACGCCTGCTGCCCCAGCAGCACGCTCTGCGGCTGATCGATGAAATTCTCTCCGGACTGGCCCACGCACACGCCGCCGGCGTTGTCCATCAAGATCTGAAACCGGCTAATATTCTTATCGGCAACAAGGAGGGGCGAGCGCTGATTGCAGACTTCGGAATCGCCAAGACCATGCAGGTGGAATATGCCGCTCGCGGCATGATCGTCGGCACGCCCATCTACCTCTCGCCGGAACAGGCCTCGGCCAGAGACACCGATCATCGAACCGACCTGTACGCTGTCGGCGTGATGCTGCTGGAATTGCTGGCAGGCCGCTTGCCGGTCAGGCAGGAGGGCGCGCGTGAGACGATCCTGCGCAAGATTCGAGATCCTGGATCTTTCTTTCTCAAACAACCATCACAGTGCAATCCGTCAATCACGGCGGAAATTGAGGACATCATTTTCAAGGCGGTTGCTACCGATCCCGCGCGGCGATTTCAGGACGCCGAGGACTTCAGGGCGGCACTGGCGGCGCTGAACACCCAGACGCCCGTGAGTGAGCGGTCATGAGCCAGGACGAAGCGGCCGGGCTAGACGACCGTTCAGCCGAGCTGCTGGCTCGACAAATCAACACAGCCTTCACCATGGCCAGTGGTTACGGCACCAGCCACCCCATGTTTCATAGAGCGTGCGGGGCGCTGCTCGAATCACTGCAAGCCGCGCTGGAGCATCGGCCAACGGTTTCCTTGCTGATGGATCGGGGCGCCCTGTTCGTCGACAAGTTTCCGGTTGGCCAACGCTTCAATCCGCGCCGCCTGATGAATCTGCTTTCGCAGCGGGATATCGAGTCTATCAGTTTTTCTCGCGGCGTCAGCCTGGATGACATCAATCATCTGATGGTGATGTCATCCGACCAGACCGACTACGCCGATGTCAACGCGCTCTCGAATGGATTGCAATCACACGGGGTAACGGCGCTCCAGCTCAACTACATTCGATTCCGCCAGGTTACCGCGGACCAGAAAGTCGTCGGCGAACATGAGCCAGGGGGTTCCAGCGAGCCGACGCCCACATCGGCCTCGGAAAACTTCGAAGCCATCGCCTCGTTGCTGTCTCTTGACGAGCTGGTCAAGGACCCGGGCGATTACGCCGAAAAGCTCGAGCAAGAGAGCAGCGATGATGCGAAGCGCGGACAGGTCCTGCGTCAATTGCGCCATCTTGTCAGTCAGGTTGAACGAGGAGAAGTAGAGACTGGCACTGCCCTGTCTTCCGATGCCGTGCTCGGTGCGGTCAATGACCTGCGCACCCGTGTGCGCAAGAACCTCGACACCAAGCGAGACGTCGAGCGGATACTTAGTGAAGAAGACCAGGTCATGGGCGAGATCGACCAGCTCACCTACAGCACTCTGGTTTCCCTGGTTCGCGGAGAGTTTCGCCAGGGTCGCATTACGGCGGCACGCATGGCCCAGATCATCAACCGCATGCTGCCCGACGCCAGAGACCTGAAGCGCCTGCTGCCACAACTCAAACAGGGCCTGCTGGCTGAAGGCATGAGCGTGGAGCAGTGGGCCGAATTGGTCCATGAACTGTCCTCCGAGCTGCGCGGCGAAAATCTGGTCCAGGCTCTGGAAGAAGGGGCTGAAAGTGTGGGGCTGGATGTCGATGAAATCGTCGAGCAGATTCGTGAAGATCCGGCTGAAGCCGCTCGATTGATCGTTCTGGCCACCGAGCTGCGACGCACCGGCGCCGGCGAGGAAGAACAGCTCTCGGCCGCATTTTCCGACTACATCGAGCGTATCAGCGACAAGCTTTCGCTCGAGCTGGGCAATGGTGCCCCGGACAGCGGCACCCTGGACAGTCAGCTCACGCGAGTGCGGCAACTGCTGGTTGACCAACTTGGCCGGCAGGGCCTGCCCCGGGAACTGATTGAAAGCCTGCGCGCGCACTTGCAGCCAGGCGCCGGCGCCAAGTCGTCGCCGAAAGCGCCAGAGACTCCAGGGGCTGCGCCACACAGGGACGCCGACGCCAGTCCGACAAACAGCCAGGCTGGCGCCTATTCGAGCCTGGACCAGGCCAGTCTGACCGATTCATTACCGTCGACGGAATCCGCGAGCGACAGCCGCATACTATCCTCGATGGCTTTGCCGGACCGGGTCCTCAACCCGCCAAACACTTCCTTTTTTCTCAGCCGGGAAATCAAGGGCTCGCAGCGCTACAAGACCCCATTCTCTGTAATCAAACTGACCATCGAACTGGTGCGCGACAGACCCGGGCCACCGCGGGCGCCCCAGGTTGACGACCTCATCGAGCTGATGCCCCAGGTCTACAAGCAGATTATTCCGCTGCTAAGGGATCTGGATCTGGTCGGCTCCCTCGACCAACGAACCCAGGCCGTGCCGCTGATGATCCTCCCTATGACCCCCGCAGACGGAGCCGACATCGTACTCAAGCGCCTGCTTGAACGCATGCAACATACGCCTTTCCGGCTGGCTGGCATGCCCACCCAACTATTTTGCGCCGTCTCTACGACATCATTCCAGTTCGAAGATGGCGAGTCGGAACAGGCATTTATCGACAGAATCGAGGAAGAACACGAGATCAATCGAGAAATGCTGCACCTTGACCATGACACGACCGACCTGAAGTCAGAATCCGGCCTGAAAGGTTAAGAAAGTTGGTGCCCGGGGCCGGAATCGAACCGGCACGGAGTTTCCTCCGAGGGATTTTAAGTCCCTTGCGTCTACCAATTTCGCCACCCGGGCTCCAAGATTCAATGATACTTGAGACAGAATAGAAAAACGGGGCCGAGACAAGGCTCGACCCCGTTCACTGCACTCCTCTACTTATTGGGCAATGCGTTAACCTTCTCCGGGCACCTCAAAGTCACGGATTGTGACATTTCCGCCATGAAGAGCTCTTAGCAACTGGCCCTCGGTTGCGATGACACGATCGAAGTCCCAGTGCCCCCGATTGAAAAACTCGTCCCCACTTACAGAACGCCCCACGTAATCAATCAGGATCGCATCCCCCGTCAGCTTGACTCGGGCGTAACCGTCAACATCGAGCACCTGCATAGCGCCGATGTGACCGGTTCGACTGCCAGCAACTTTGCGCCGTTCCCTGTTCATGCGACGGCTGGCTCGACGAATGGCGGCCTCATCGCCGTACCTGGCGATCAATTCGCTGTTCAGAATTCTACGCCCCTCTTCCCTCTGCTCATCAATCAATCGGCCCCAAAGCAAATCGGCGACTTCACGCATTTGCGGATACTCCCGCTCGGCAGCCAATTCAAACCACGCCCAGGCTCTTGGCACATCCTGAATCGTCCCTTTGCCGTGATAGTGCATGACACCAACGTTGTAGTGACCAAATTTATCTCCCCAATATGCAGCGCGCTGGTAGTTCTGCAGCGCCACATCGTAACGTCCTACGCGATAAGCTGAATGCCCCAGGCCCATAATCTTGTGCCCGGGCGTATGATCCGCATAAGACAGTCTGTCTTCGGCGGCAACCGTTGATGCTAGCGCCAGCAGCAGCGCAGCAAGCAACCCTATCGCAGGAATGCCGCGAATGTGTTGAACCATGTTTTGCAGATGGGTTTTCATGAGCGTCAATCTCCCTATCAATAATTTGGAGTCAGGTTGACGGCCCGAATTGGCCGTTAAACACAAAGACGCCAGGCAACTGAAAAAGGTTGGAATGACGAGTTGAACTTCACGCGCTGCTTCGCGGGAAAAATGGAGGCTAGGCCCGGAGTCGAACCGAGGTACACGGCTTTGCAGGCCGCTGCATAACCACTCTGCCACCTAGCCTAAGGTGGAATACTGAAGTCTAACCGATTCAGCCAGGCTGGCAAACCCTCAGGAGCGGTTTGCCAGCTAGAACCTGATACGAAAAGACCCCGAAACTCGGGGCCTTTTCTTGCAAATCTGGAGCGGGAAACGAGACTCGAACTCGCGACCCCAACCTTGGCAAGGTTGTGCTCTACCAACTGAGCTATTCCCGCAATCGAGCCGCCCATTTTAGGCAGATTTTTCATA
>SKQI01000195.1 GCA_007119095.1 Wenzhouxiangella sp.
GCATGCCCATGATCAACGCCGAAGACGGCGTCTGGAGCTGCACCCTGGTCGGCAACTGCTCGGCCGTTTGCCCCAAGGACGTGGACCCGGCGGCAGCGATCAACCGCAACAAGCTAGAAAGCGCCAAGGACTATTTCCTGCGCTTCCTGAAGATCGGTTCGGGAGGGGCAAAATGAAAGCGCATTACCAACGACCGATGGGACGCTGGTATCTGCGGCCTTTTTATCTGTTCGTTTACACGCTGCGTGAGCTGACCGCCGTCTTCGTGCTGCTCTATGCCCTGGTCCTGCTGGCCGGGCTGGCTGCACTGGCCGTCGGTCCGGACGCCTGGGCCGGCTACCGTCAGGCGCTGACTCATCCCCTGTCGATCGGGCTGCATGGGTTGATTCTGGTCGCCGCCCTGTATAACAGCATGACCTGGTTCATGGTCGCGCCGAAGGCCATGCCGGCGGTGTTCATCGGCACCCGTCCGCTGCCCGGACTGCTGATCACGCTGGCGCATATCGTTGTGTTTCTGCTCGTGTCGGTGGCGCTGCTGGTATTGGCGGGGGCAGGCTGAACATGTCCAATCAAAGCAAACCGCGATCACACGAACCCATCGTCTGGCTGCTGTTTGCCGCCGGCGGCATGGTCGCTGCCATGCTGATGCCGGCCCTGGTCCTGATTACCGGCATCGGTGCGCCGCTGGGCCTGCTGGCCGAAGATAGCTTGAGCTACGAGCGTGTCATAGCCATGCTGGGCAGCCCCGTGGGCAAACTGCTGGCCTTCCCGCTCATCTCCTTGCTGTTCTGGCATGCCATGCACCGCATCTTCCACGGTCTGCATGATCTTGGCATCCATGCCGGCCTGGCTTACTACCGCGTGCTTTGCTACGGTTTTGCCTTGTTGGCCACGCTGCTGACAGCCGGCATTCTGTTCCTGATTTGAATGCTTCATGATTGGGGTATGACCCACTACCCGGTGGTCCCGGGGCATGAGATCGTGGGAACGGTCACGGCGGTTGGCAGTTCAGTGGCCGGCTTCAAGCCTGGTGATCGGGTCGGCGTCGGCTGCCTGGTTGACTCCTGCCGTCAGTGCGCATCCTGCGAAGACGGGCTGGAGCAGTACTGCGAGAATGGTTCGGTTGCCACCTATAACAGTGAGGACCGGCACGACGGATCGCGTACCTGGGGTGGTTATTCCGAGTCCATCGTCGTCAGTGAGCGCTTTGTCCTGCGCATTCCGCAAGCGCTGGACCCGGCCGCGGCAGCACCGCTGTTATGCGCCGGCATTACTACGTATTCGCCGCTCAAGCACTTCGGAGTCGGTTCCGGCCATCGCCTCGGCGTGATCGGAATGGGCGGCCTGGGGCATATGGGGATCAAGTTCGGTCGCGCCCTGGCGGCGGAAGTGACCGTATTCACCCGCTCGGCCGCCAAGGCTGCCGAGGCCGAACGACAGGGGGGCGCATCATGTCATCGTCTCTACCGACGAGGCCGAGATGGAAGCTGCCGCCGGCCGCTTTCATTTTCTGCTCAATACCGTGCCGGTGTCGCATGATCTCAATCCATACTTCAACACCCTCAAGCGCGACGGCACGATGATCCTGGTCGGCCTGGTCAATCCGATCGAGCCGCCGCTGCACCCGGCAGCCTTGCTGTTCAAACGGCTCAGCCTGGCCGGATCATTGATTGGCGGCTTGCCCGAAACCCAGGAGATGCTGGACTTCTGCGCCGAGCACGAGATTGCCTGCGATATAGAAATGCTCGATATCCGCAACATCAATGCCGCCTATGAGCGCATGCAACAAGGTGATGTTCGCTACCGCTTCGTTATCGACATGGACAGCCTGCGTATCTGATCTGCGCCTATCACCCAGTGCCTCCCGATCATTCCGTTTCGTAACCCTGTCCCATGCGGTCAGGACCGCGGCAATGACAGTTGCCGGTCGATGGCATCAGTATCTGGCGACCCGAAATCCATAATTCGCAAAGCGACTGTCGATGGGCTGAGTGCCGCGATAACTTGAGCGGACTACGCCACCAAAGTTGACATAGTTGCCGCTGCGCCAGACTGCGAGGCTGCAATCGCCTGACATCCATGCGCTGCCGTTGGTTGGAGCACCTACGTAGCTGTCGTTCCAGCAATCCTGTACCCATTCGGAGACGTTGCCGTGCATGTCGTAGAGACCAAAAGCATTGGGCGCAAAGCTGGCGACTGGCAGAGCAAGTGCTCGATTGACACCTTCCGGACAGTTGGGCGGCGGGTTCGGGCCGCGGAAGTTGGCCTGGTCAGTGGCAATGCAGTTGCCCGTAATTGAATAGAGAGGTGGTGCCCGCTCGAGCAGCGTATTCCCACTCTGACTCCGATGGCAGGCGATAATCCTGGCCGGTCTTGTCGCCAAGCCAGGCAAGGTACTCCAACGCATCAGCGCGGCTGACGCCGCCCACCGGTCGCGAACCGCGGCCCAGTCCAGCGTCGTTGGGGCTGTGCGTGCAGCCGCCGTCAGCGACGCAGACATCCCACTGCGCAAAGGTCACTTCGGTCATGCCAATGGCAAACGCGGGGACATTGACCTGGCGCTGGGGTCTTTCGTGTGGAAAACTCAGCGTAGCACCCGGTGGGCTTCCCTGGGCATAACTACCGGCGGGGATCATCATCATTTGCGGGCAATCCTCGCAGTCACGAAACTGGGCACCGGGCAGCAGCCAACCGGTGCCGAAACGATCGGCGAACAAGCGTTCCGAGCGCTCATAGACAAAAGCCAGTCCGGTTGCATTGGTTTCCGAAAGGAAGCTGCTCGGAGCACCGACGGCGATCCTGCCGGAGTTGCGATCCACGCCCAGTGCATAGCCGAGTTCTTCGCCCATCACGCCTTGTCGCAACACCGAGAACTGGTGGATGTCGGTCAGCAGTCGTTCCGTGCTTGTGGCGCTGAATCGATAGCGCCAAACCGAGGCCCGGTGCTCCTGGTCAACCCGGAATGGCTGACTGATCCAGAGATCCGTTCCTGACAGCGCCACAGCGTGGCCGAAACGGCCACCGCCGGAGGGGTTGAGCTGTGCCATCTCTGCGCCGACCGAAGCCGCGGCTTGCCAACTGCTCGGCCCTCCTGGTAGCTGGAGTCTCAAGAAGCCGTAGACCATGCCGGCGCGGGCAGCCGTGGCGTCATGGCCTGCACCCGGCGCGCCAATCGCCACCCGTCCGTCTGACAGGCTGACCGCGCGCCCGAACTCTGCACCGAACTGGCTTCCGCCGGGTCTGGAGAATCGCCGCACCTGGGCCCAGGAGCCGCTGGATATGGGTCGCTCATAGAGATAGGCCAACCCGGCGGCAACGGTGCCGTCCGGCCTGCCGGCGGGCATCCCGACCAACAGCCGCATCAGTGGGGAGTCGCCTTCTATTCGCTGCATTGACAGTGCCGCGCCAAAGCGCCAGTGGGCGGATTGCGGGTCGCCTTCATCGTCCGGGGACAGGTTGCCCCAGGCCATCCATTCCAGGGTCTGGCTGATCGGGTTGAGTGTGTAGCGAAAGACGCTCACCCCGCCGCGGGAACCGCCGCCCACGATCCCGCGCCCGGGACAGCCGATCGCAGCATAGGGACTGTTCGCAAGGCCGGTGCCGTCAGTGGCAACGGCATAGCCACACTGTTCTTCGGCTGCCTCACCCAGCACCGTGCGCTCCAATGTCAAAACGCCCGCTGTCGGATCCAGTCGGTAGATCAGCGCCCGGCCACGTGCAGCCAGGTCATCGCTGCTATGGAATGGGCAGCCGATGACGGCGATGTTTCTGTTCAGCGCTACCGAGGAACCGCAAAGCGCGTTACCGCCAGCGGCAAACTGGATGCGGCGGCGCTGCACCCAGTCAGCGCCCTGGCGCTGGTAAAGGAACACCGCGCCTGTCAGGTCTTGATTGCTGTTTCGAAAGTACGGCACACCGACCAGCAACCAGTCACCATCCAAGGCCGCGCTGTAGCCGTAATCAGGCCAGGAGCCGGGATTGGTCCCCTCATCGAAAGCCGGCTCAAGGATCGCGCTCAGGAAAAAAGGCTCATAGCCCAACCCCTGAGTCTGGGTGCTGGTCAGGGGCAGAGTCGAATTGGCCATTACCGTTGAAAGCGGAAGATATACAGACAACAAGAGCAGTCGTTGCAGCCGATGGGTCAAGTTGCGGGGCATCGCATTTTCCTATCAAGAGAACAGATAAAAGGAAGAACGCGATTCACTTGCGCCAGGGGTCAGGCAGATGCGGAAAAATGAAGAGTGCGTTGAATAGGTTGATGACTGCATGCCATCGGCACCTGACTTAGTCGACTTCGTTCGAATTCAGAGCCATAAGTACCTCATGATCCAACCCAACTCGTTTTCGATGCTGTTGCCAGCGAAGCGTGGCGGATCCTCAGTTGTTATACTCGGCTGTGAAAGGGTGGCCGCCGGTCAAATCCGGGCTCTTCCTCGGCCCGGTAACGACCGTGGCAGCGATGCTTGTAGCCGCCAGCTATCGTCTCTGGCTTGGTGGCAGCGGCATGTGGACCGGTGTGTTCGTTATCATTGCGACCGGCTCGATCGGACTGATTTGGCAGCGCTTTCGATCAGGTAGTCTGGCGTCGATTTCGATTCAGGAACTCTGGGTCTTTGGTGTGGCGGTTCATCTTGTCCTGCTGGCACTGATGCTTACCATTCCGGATGGAACGGCGCAGCAGGTGCTAACGGCTATTTCCCTCCCCATTCTGCTGATCTATCCACTCGCAACCGTCGCTCTTGGTCTATTGCTTTCCGCCCGCCTAAAACGACAAGCCATGACCGCTGCAGTGGCTGAGAGTGAAAAGCGCTACCGGAGCATTTTTGAGTCTGCCAATGTCGGCAAGTTCCTGATTATGACAACGGATCGACTGGAGCCCAATCAGTCGTTTTGTGACATGCTGGGCTATGAATTGAGCGAAATGAATCAGAAATCGCTGCCATCACTTTTGCCTGTTGATGAGCAAGAAGCGGTTGAAGAACGTTTGAAAAGGCTGCTGACCGGGAAGGATGACATCTGGTGATTGGAGGCTATGCTGTTGCACAAGCAGGGCTTTTGGGTCTGGGCTGATATCAGCGTCAACTTGCTTTGCGATGAAAATGGAAAGCCACTCTATTGCATCGGTTACTTGAACTGTTTCCCGAACACCGGGGCTCGGCAATTTTCAAGGCCTACTGCCACGTTGCCAACACCGGAGAAACTCGAATCATCGAAGGTGTATCGGTCGAGGGGATCGTCTCAAGGCCCATTTGGCTTCGGCTGGTTATCGTGTCAATGGGCGAGGAGATCGCTATCCTTTCCCAGGACATAACGCAGCGGAAACAAACCGAAGCCGAGATCCACAGGCTGGCCTACTTTGATTCTCTTACTGGCCTGCCCAATCGCCGACTGCTTCTTGAGCGGCTCCATCTGGCCATTGCCAATTGTCGGAGATTTGCGAAGCACGGCGCCCTCGTTTTTCTCGATCTGGATCATTTCAAGACGCTGAACGACACTCGCGGCCACGATGTAGGTGACCAGCTGTTGGTTGAAATCGGCCGACGTCTGAGTGAAAGCTTGCGGGAAAATGACACTGTCGCGCGCTTGGGCGGTGTCCATGTAAGAGGCTCCCTAATGCTGGAAGGGCTGAGCGGAGCGGCCGAGGAAGCGGCAATACAAGTCGGTCAGGTTGCAGAAAAGATTCGAACCTTTCTTGCCAGTGCGTATGAAATTGCCGGGGGAAGTTATCGCTGCACCGCCAGCCTGGGCGTTACTTTGTTCAACGGTCAGGAATCGTCGGTAGAGGCCGTGTTGAAGCAGGCGGATCTGGCGATGTACAGGGCAAAAGATAGCGGCAGAGATGCGATTCGGTTCTTTGATCCGGAAATGCAGACAGCGATGGAAGAGCGATTTGCGCTGGCGGTTGATCTGAGATCGGCATGTTCCGAAGGTCAGCTCGAACTGCATTACCAGGCATGGCTGTGAGGTTTTCCAAGGCTACCTCCTGGGCCGGCCAATGCCGCCATCGGAATTCGAGAAATTTCATGCGTTGAACAAAGGCACCTCGGAATTTTTGCGATCAGTGCAGGCCTGGAGAATTGCCGTTATCTTTTTTCAGTCAAACTCATCGACCCGGTTGGGATACGCTCATGACATGTCTTCGTCTCCCGCGGACCTTGTTCTTGAACGCCTCGCTGCCGGTGAGCTGGCCGCTACCGACCTGGAGGTGGCTGCCGGCGAAGTCGTTTGTTTGTCTGGGGCCTCAGGCTCTGGCAAGACCCGACTGCTGAGGGCGGTCGCGGATCTGGAACCGCATGCCGGGCAGGTGCGGTTGGGTGAGCTTCAGCGCGATGTGCTGCCGGCCTCGCAATGGCGTGCCAAGGTCATGCTGGTGGCGGCTGAAAGCCAGTGGTGGTTCGATACCGTGGGCGAGCACTTTTGCCGTCCTGTTCCGGAAATCCTCGATGCCTTGGGCCTGCCGGCAGATGCCGGCGGCTGGCAGGTCTCGCGCTTGTCGTCCGGCGAAAAGCAGCGCCTGGCGCTGGCCCGGACAGCTTCCTGCGGGCCGTCTGCCTTGCTGCTTGATGAGCCGACGGCGAATCTGGACGCCGACTCCACACGCAAGGTTGAAAGCTGGCTGATCGGCTGGATTCGGCAGCAGCAGTTGCCGACGCTCTGGGTGGCACATGATGCCGAGCAGATAGCACGGGTAGCCGATCGCCACTTCGTCATTCGCAACGGTGGTCTGGAGCCGGTCTGATGGATGTGATCGAACTGTCCTGGTGGCAACTGGCAGTGGCCGGTGCGATGGTCGTCCTGCTGGCTGTTTGCTCGCATCTGGCCCGGCTGAAAATTGCCCGGCCCTTGCTGATTGCTGCCGCCCGGACGGCGATTCAGCTCGCGCTTGTCGGCCTGGTGCTCGAAGCCCTGTTTTCTGTCGGATCCCTTCCCTGGATCAGCCTGATGGCGTTGTTCATGCTGTTGATCGCCGGACGCGAGGTCATGGCCCGGCAGAAATATCGGCTCACCGGTGGCTGGGCATTCGGGATCGGCACGGCCTCGATGTTCGTTTCAGCCTTTACCGTCACTGTGCTGACCTTGATCGCCATCATTGGACCCACGCCCTGGTACACGCCTCAGTACGCCATTCCGTTGCTCGGCATGCTGCTGGGCAACACCATGACCGGGGTAGCCTTGAGCCTGGACCGACTGACCGAAGCCGCCTGGCGCCAGCGCGCCGTCATCGAGAATCGTTTGATGCTGGGTCAGGACTGGAAGCAGGCCATCGGCGA
>SKQI01000083.1 GCA_007119095.1 Wenzhouxiangella sp.
CCGCGAGCTTTACCCGCACCCTGGCCATTCTCACCGCCAGCGCCGTGCCGCTGGTCGAGGCCTTGCGGGTGGCCGGCAGCGTGGTGCAGAACACGGTGGTGCGCCGGGATATCGAGCGTGCCGCCGCCCAGGTGCGAGAGGGGGTTTCGCTGACCCGTGCTTTGGAACATTCCTCCTGGCTGCCGCCAATGGCGCGACGTTTGATTGCCGGCGGGGAACGCAGTGGCGAACTGGCGCCGATGCTGGAACACGCCGCCGCCATCCAGGAACGCGACTTGCAGTCCGCCACCACGGTATTGCTGGCCGTGCTTCAGCCCGCGTTGATTCTGATGGTGGGGTTGATGGTTTTGTATATCGTGTTGGCGATCATGTTGCCGATTTTGAGCATGAGCCAGTTGTTGGCTTGACGTTTGTTATTTTCTCGCCAAGGCGCAAAGGCGCAAAGGAAAACCAAAAAAGTGATTAAGACTATAACTTTCTCGCCAAGGCGCAAAGGCGCAAAGGAAAACCGTTTAAAAATATTGATTTAGTCTCTTCTTTGCGTCTTGGCGCCTTGGCGAGAACCCAAAAAATTATTGGTTTAATTTCTTCTTTGCGTCTTCGCGTCTTGGCGAGAGCTCAAAAAATTTGTGTTTTATTCTCTTCTTTGCGCCTTTGCGCCTTGGCGAGAACCCAAAAAATACTCAGATTGATCTCCGGAAGAATGTTACTCAAGAGCGTATGGCCAAACTGGGGCAGCGAACAGTGACAGAAAACGAGATTGGCAAGATTGTGGTCGATAGTGCGATCAAGGTGCATCGTGAACTTGGGCCAGGCTTGCTGGAATCGGTTTATGAAGCTGTAATGGCTCATGAGCTGCAGCACGCTGGGCTTGAAGTGCAACGTCAGGTAGCCATTCCCATCCGGTATCGCGATTTGGTTTTCGAAGAGGGCTTTCGTGCGGATATGATTGTGGCATCGAAAGTTATTCTTGAATTGAAAAGTGTCGAGAGCTTGATCAACTCTCACAAAAAGCAGCTACTGACATACCTGAAGCTGACCCAGCTCAAGCTCGGTTTTCTCCTAAACTTTAGCGAATCACTTATGAAAAACGGCATTATCAGAATCGTCAATGGTCTGTAGCTTTGCTTTTTCCTTTGCGCCTCCGCGCCTTTGCGAGAACATTTTCTGTTCTGGCTCGGACAGCCATTTTCTAAGCGTGCCCAATGATCAGCTTTGAGCATGTAGCCAAGCGCTATCCTGGGGGCATTCAGGCGCTGAGTGATGTGAATTTCAGCCTGGAGCGAGGGGAGCTGGCTTTTTTGACCGGGCATTCCGGGGCCGGCAAGTCGACGCTGCTGCGGCTGATTGCCCTGCTGGAGCGGCCCAGTCGCGGACAGGTTGTGTTCGAGGGGCGTAACGTCGGCAAGCTGGCGCGGCGTCATATTCCCTATCTGCGGCGGCGCATCGGGGTGATTTTCCAGGACCATCGCCTGCTGTCCGACAAGCGTGTGTTCGACAACGTCGCCCTGCCCTTGATGATTGCCGGCCTTTCCTACAGTGAAATTCGGCGCCGGGTGCGCGCCGCGCTGGACAAGGTCGGCCTGCTGGACAAGGAGAAGATGTTCCCGCCAATGCTCTCCGGCGGCGAGCAGCAGCGCGTCGGCATTGCCCGGGCCATCATCACCAAGCCGCCGCTGATCCTGGCCGATGAACCGACCGGCAATCTCGACCCGGACATGTCGGCCGAGCTGATGCGCTACTTCCTGCAGTTGAACGAGCTTGGCGCAACGGTACTGATCGCCAGCCACGACCTGGAGCTGATCCGCCAGCTCGGCCAACGCGTGCTGGTGCTCAAGGGCGGCGAAATGATTGACGACCTGCCTGCCCGGCAGCGACTTGCCGGAGATTCCCATGGCGCGTAGCGCAAGACGCAGCGGTTACGAGTCCCTTCCCGGCGCGGCCGGCCTGCGGGCCTGGGCGCGGCGCCATGCTTTCAGCCTGCTGTCTTCGCTGGGTTCTCTGACCCGCCAGCCGATTGCCTCGAGCATGACCGTGATCGTGCTGGCCGTGGCCCTGACCCTGCCCACGGCTCTGCATGTCACCATCGACAACGTCGAGCGTATCGGCCAGGGCTGGGAACGGCTGGACACGCTGTCGGTCTTTCTGGAGCCTGAGATCAGTAGCGACCAGGCCCAGCGCCTGGCCAGCCGTCTGACTGCCTGGCCGGAAATCGCAGCCGTGGATCCGATCAGCCCGGATGCCGGCCTGGTGGAGCTTTCCGGCCAATTGAACCTGGGTGATCTGGGCGAGCAGATCACCGATAACCCCCTGCCCTGGGTACTGGAGATTACGCCGGAAAGTGATGTAGTAGTCGCCACCCTGGCCCGTCGTCTGGAACGGGAGGGTGGCATTGACCTGGTGATTGTCGACCTGCAATGGCTGGAGCGGCTCGATGCCATCCTGGCCGTGATCCAACAGCTGATCAGCCTGCTGGCGGCGCTGTTTGCCATTGGTGTGGCGTTCATCATTGCCAACACCATTCGGATGGATATTCAGAATCGACGCGAAGAAATCGAGGTCATGGCCCTGGTCGGGGCAACCGCGGCCTTTATCCGGCGGCCGTTTCTTTACTCAGGTCTCTGGTACGGTCTGCTGGGTGGATTTCTGGCCTGGGCGTTCATCCGCATTGGCCTGATCGTGCTGTCGGCACCGGTGGCGCGTTTGAGCGGCAGTTACCAGGCCGATTTTCAGCTCTACCCGCCAGCGCCGGAGGTGACGGCGCTGTTGATTCTGGGCAGTGGCTTGTTCGGCATCCTGGGATCTTGGCTGGTCGTGGGGCAGCATCTGCGCCGCATCAATCCCTAGTCCCTGCACCCCACTAGGTGTATTGCTGGAGGATATCGGCGTGGTCCTCGCGCAGGGTCTGCCATTCCATCCGAAACCAGGGCGCAACAGGCTGATCGGGATCGGCAACCAGGGCGTCGATCTGTTCGGCCGGCAAAAATTGCCAGGCCGCCAGTTCTTCCGGGTTCGGCGCCAGCTGTTCGGGCTTCATTCGGCCCAGGTACACCCAGCACAGCTCATGTTCGGAACCCAGGTCCTGGTAATGGGCCTGGTAGCGAAATTTGTAGATGAACTGAAGCTGGGTAACCAGCCCAAGTTCTTCTTCCATCCGGCGCATGGTCGCCTCTGGCATGGTTTCACCGGCGCGGGGATGGGAGCAGCAGCTATTGGCCCAGAAGCCCGGCCAAAGCCGCTTGCCGGGTGCGCGCTGCTGAATCAGCAGGCGGCCATCGTCATCAAACAGAAACACCGAAAAAGCGCGATGCAGAATCCCCTGGCCGTCGTGGGCCTCACCCTTTGACAGCACACCCAGTTCCTGATCCTGCTCATCGACCAGGATCAGGGCCTCGCTGTCCGAGGAAACGATCCGCGCCGGACCAGCCTGTTCAGGACGTGCCAATGTTGACCTCCAGGGCATGGTAGCCGGCCGCACGGATGGCACGAGCCACCCGCGCGCTGTCATCGGGGCACAGGGCAATGATGGAACCACCGCCGCCACCGCCGGTAAGCTTGGCGCCAACAGCACCATTGTTACGGGCAATCTGAATCAGCTCTTCCAGCTCCCAGCTCGATACCTGCAAGCCGTTCAGCAAGCCCTGGCAAACGTTCATCATCTCGCCCAGGGTCTCGTAGTTGGCAGTTTTCAGGGCGCTCAGACCGTGGCCAACCAGGGTATCGATTTCATCGAAAATCCGTTCGTAGAGCTCGGGATTCTTCTGCCATGCCTCGCGCACGCGTGCCACTGTGCGCGCAGTCAGGCTTTCAACGCCGCTCATGCCGATAACGATTGGCAGCGGGCAGTTGACCTGAATGGTCTCGCGCAGCGGCTGCTCACCGGCCCGAAACAGGGTGAACTCGCCAAAGGTGGCCAGGGTATTGTCCAGGCCCGAGGGTGTGCCATGGGCAACCTTCTCGCACTCGTAGGCCAACTGGTTGACGCGCTCATCATCCAGGCCCAGCGAATAGTGCAGATTCATGGCCCGGATCACGGCAACCGCCAACGCGGCCGAACCGCCCAGGCCCATGGCTCGTGGCACGTTCGGGAAAATCTCGATCCGCATGCTGCGCCCTGCCAGGCCCAGCTCCTGCAACAGCCGTTCCAGCGAGCGGGTGAACGAGGGTGGGCGCTTGGCATTGAAATCGAGGCGCTGCTCGACGCCCCAGCGCGGGATGATCAGATCAATGCCGTCGCGGGTATCTTCGATGCGAGCCTGGATCGCCAGCGGCACCGGCGCGGCAATCGCCCGCCGGCCGTATACAACAGAATGCTCACCGAGCAGGATGATCTTGCCGTGGCCCGCACCCAGCGCTTCGCCTTCCAGGGTTTCGGCCTCGCTGACGCGCTTGCCGGGGACGCTTTGCTCGCGCACGCCGGCCATGATTTCCTCAGCCTTCCAGATCTTGATGTCGCCGGACGCGATCAGGCGCTCGACCACGGTATCGAACATCTCCTGGGGCACGCCTGCGGCCGTGGCAACGCTGCGGGCATGCAGCGTCATGTGGCCTTGCTGAATGCCCTCGGTTACCAGCGCCCTGAGCGCCGAGAATGTCTGGGCCAGGCCCACTGCCCCCATGACTTCGGCCAGTTCGCGGGCCGAGCTCACTCCCAGCATGCGAAGGTTCAGCGCCACCGTCGGGTTGGTCTGCAGGGGACCACCCACGATGCCGACCTTGATCGGAATTTCCAGCTCTCCGACCAGATCACCGTTTTCCGCCGCTTTCCACTTGGTCAGCGAGGTATAGCGTCCGCCGCGCGCGGCATACGCATGGGCGCCGGCTTCAATTGCCCGCCAGTCGTTGCCGGTGGCCAGGCAGACGGCATCGATGCCATTCATGATGCCCTTGTTGTGGGTCGCGGCGCGATAGGGGTCGACCCTGGCGAAATCGTTGGCCACGATGATGCCGTCACGCACCTGGGCGCCGTCAAAGCCCTTGCCGGTCAGCAGGGCCGTGGGTATGCGGACCCGGGCCCGAACCAGGGCGCGGTCAGTCAGGTTGGAGAGAATGCGCAGAAACACGCGTCCTTCGGCGATGTTTTCAACCAGCGAGGCCACCCCTTCACACATGGTGTTGACCAGGTTGGCGCCCATCGCATCACAGGTATCGACCAGCAGGTGCAACACCACCATGTCGCCACCGGGTCCCTGCGAGGGATGAATGAAGACCTCGATATCCTTGGCCCCACCGCCGCGCGCAATCATTTTCGGGTGCAGGCTGTTGGCCAGGTTCAGAATTTCGGCCTTGCGCTGCAGCAGGCTGGCGCGCGCACGCGCCGGATCAGGCACATCCACGATCTGCACCTGGCCAATCAGGCGAGGTTCCTGCGACTCGACTTCGAATCCGCTGGCCTGACGGGCCAGCTTGGCGGCGGAACTGAGCGCCGCGACAATCGAGGGTTCTTCCACCACCAACGGGACGACATAATCCTTGTTGTTGATCAGGAAGTTCAGCCCCAGTCCAACCGGCAAACCCATCACGCCAATCACGTTTTCGATCATCTTGTCGGCAAGCTGTACCGACAAGGTATGACGACCCGACTGCAGGTTCTGGTAGTCCTCGGGACCCAGCAGCCCGCGATCGCGCACGATACGCACGCGCTCCGGGACGCTCATCTTGTAGAACTGGGGAATTCTTGATCGGTCCATGATGCCTTTGATATCAGTCGGATTGCGCTTGGGTTCAAGCCGGATGGGTCCAGTCAGCGTGCACGCCCTGATCATCTATCCCGGGGATAAAAGTCAGCAGATCGCGGCTTTCCAGCCAGCCACGAAGCTCATGCAGACCACCAGGTTCGGCGCTGGCCAACAGTGCCAGATCACCACCACCGGCACCGCTGGGCTTGCAGGCCACATTGAATCGGCTGGCTTGTTCCATGATCTCTGCCAGCGCTGGCGTCACTACCTCTGCGCCCATCAATTCTCCCATTGTACCCATTAGCTGGCCGTAGACGGAAAACTGCCTGACCAAAGCCTCGCTGTCGCCATCGGTCAGTGCTTGCAGGCCAGCACCGCAACAGGCTTGCATGCTGGCCAGCAGGCGCTCTGACTGGCCGGGAGCGCGCTCGCGCCAGGTATCAAATGCCGCAAGCAGGTGAGTGGTGGAAGCCTGTTTTCCTGTCCAGACCAACATCATGGAAATGTCGGCCGGCAACGACAGGCGGGTGACGTCAAGCGCCTCGCCCTGGCGCTGGTAGCCGATGATTCCGCCGCACAGCGAAGTGGCCAGGTCAATGCCGCTGCCACGGCCGTCCTGGCCACGTCGGTAGGGCTTGAGTAGCCGTTGCAGGGCATCAATGGATAGTCCGGATCGACTGCTGCCGCTGCACAGACAGCGTAATGCCGCGTCCAGGGCAACGGCAACGGCAGAACTTGAACCCAGGCCCAGCTTCGCCGCACGGCCCTGGTGCTGGACAAACAACTCGCCGGTGTCAATCTCGACCTGGTAAGGCCCCGGATCGCCGAAACGCTCCGTGGCCAGCTTGTGCAACAAACCCAGCAGGGAGGCGGTACGCGCTACGGCCGGCCAGCCGGGGTGATCAACGTCCCAGCCAAGTCGCCCCCCTTGCTGTGGCATGAACCCGAGCTCATGAACACCAAGCTGCGGCGCTGACAGCGTGCAGGACCCAGGGTCGCACGAAGTAATGTTGACGTACGCCCGCCGGTCTACCGCCATGGCCAGCGCCGGGGCACCCAGGGTGACGGCATATTCGCCCAGCAGGACGGCCTTGCCCGGCGCCCGGGCCTTCACCTGTTTCACGGCAGTACCTTGGCGCCCGCGCCCAGACTGCTTTGCACTACCCGAACGACCCCGGGGACGTCGGCGAGCTGTCCAGCCACCCGGTGCGCTGTGCCGGGCAAGCAGACGGCCTTCACCTGCGGGCCGGCATCAACGGTAAAGAACACGCCGGTTCCCTTCTCGCGCAGGTCTCTGATTTCCTGCATGCAGGCCAGGGACGCCGGGTTCCAGTACATCAGCCCGGGGCGGGCAGCCAGTGCCGAGGCATGCATCTTCAGGGCGCTGAATTCAGCGACCTCGGCGAGCAGATCGAAATCACGCGTTTCAATCGCCCGCCTGGCCTCGACCAGGTCGGCCGCCACCGAATCCACCCACGCCGGATAATACGGCGAGGTCTGCATGGTGTGATTCATGCCCCGGGTCGAAGACACGGATTTCTTGCCGGTATCAGTAATCGCCACGACCACTTCCAGCGGCCA
>SKQI01000071.1 GCA_007119095.1 Wenzhouxiangella sp.
AAACCTGTCCAGACGGGCTCGGCAGCCGGCCGCTATCGGTTGTTTCAGTGGGTTCCAAACAGCTCCGGGCTGATCAGGTCGATGAAGCGCTCTGCCTGCGGTGACAGATAGGCCCCGCGTCGCATGACCACGCCGTAGGAGCGCTGCGGAAAGTAATCGCTCATGTCACGCACCAGCAAGCGCTCGCGATCCGCCTGGGTAATGCAGATGCTGGTAACGATGGAAATGCCAAGACCCAGGCTGACATAACGCTTGATTACCTCCCAGCCGCCGACTTCCAGGGTGACGCGAAATGGCAGGCGATGTTTCTGGAAGACAACGTCGACAAGCTGATAAGTGGTTCGACGGCGCGGCGGCAGGATCAGTCCGTAGGGGCTGATGTCGGCCAGTGTCAGCTTGCGCTTGCGGCTGAGCGGGTGATCCGGGTTCATGATCAGTACCGGGTTGAAGCGATAGATCGGCCGGTAATCGATATCGTCAGGAACCTGCAGCATGGAGCCGACGGCAAAATCGACCTCGTCGTCTCTGATCATGCCCAGGCCATCGGCCCCGGACACGTTATGCAGGTGGACGAATATGCCCGGATGCTTGTTGCGAAAGCGCGTCAGCAGTGCTGGCAGCAGGTGCATGATGGTCGATTCGCCAGCAGCGATCCGAACTTCACCGGAGTCCAGGGAGCCGTAGCGTTTGGCGAAGTCATCGGGCAGGGCATCAAGGCGGTCGACCAGCGGCCTGGCCATCTCCAGCAAGGCCTTGCCGGCCGGGGTCAGCTGCATGCGTGGGCCATGGCGTTCGAACAGCACGGTGTCCAGCCCGTCTTCCAGCGCCCTGATCTGCTGGCTGACCGACGGCTGACTCAAGAAGAGCTTGTCAGCCGCAGCCGAGACACTGCCCGCACGAGCCGTCTGAATGAATGCACGCAGGTGCTTGAGAAGGTTTCCCTTATACATGTTCATGAGTATTCGGGGAGATGGGTGGGAGAGAAAAGGGCGGGTGAGACAGCTGGTATTTCGAGATTTCGTCACAAGACTTGTCAGGAATTTACCTTCCCGCCTTCTCTCCTTCTGCCTCTCTTCCCGATCTAAAGTATTGGCTTATCCAATACTTTAGATCAAAACATTTGATTTGCCAAATACCGCTTGCCGGGACTAACCTTGCGGCCAATCCATACGCTAGCGAACGGAGTGTCATGAATCAGCCGACCCAGCATTATTCTGGCGATAGCCTGAAGGCCGATCCGGGGCAACCCAGAATAACGGCGCCCATACCCGATAACGCCAGGCATCTGTTTTCGACCGAGCTGAACAATTTGCTCGGCACACTCGGCCAAAAATACCGCGGTCGGGTGGATGCGCTGCTGGCCGCACGGCGCGAGCGCCAGGCCCGCCTCAACGCCGGCGAAGTGCCGGATTTTGATCCGGAAACGGCCGATATTCGCAACGCTGCCTGGCGAGTGGCGAAGATTCCTGCGGATTTGCGCGACCGCCGGGTTGAAATCACCGGCCCCGTGGATCGGAAGATGATCATCAACGCGCTGAATTCCGGCGCCAGGGTGTTCATGGCTGACTGCGAGGATTCGTCCACGCCGACCTGGACCAACATGGTCGACGGGCAGGTCAATCTGTTTGATGCCGTGCGCCGGACGATCGAGCTCAGGGCGCCGGGCGGCAAGCATTATCAACTGGAAAAGGATCCAGCGGTCCTCATCGTGCGCCCGCGCGGCTGGCACCTGGATGAAAAACACGTGTTGGTGGACGGTCGTCCGCTGCCGGGTGGCATTTTTGACGCTGCGGTCTACCTGTTCAACAACGCCAATTCTTTGCTTGCCCAGGGATCCGGCCCCTATCTGTACCTGCCCAAGCTCGAGCACTGGCGCGAGGCCGAGCTCTGGGAAGAGGTGCTGACGGATATTGAGAAGGCGCTGCAGATCAAGCCGGGCACTGTCAAGGCCACGATCTTGATCGAAACGCTGCCGGCGGTGTTTCAGATGGACGAAATCCTGCACGCGCTGCGCACGCGGATTGTCGGACTCAACTGCGGGCGCTGGGATTATATTTTCAGCTATATCAAGTGTTTCCAGAAGCATCCTGATAAAGTGCTTCCTGACCGCGCCCAGGTCACCATGAATGTACCGTTCCTGCGCGCCTATTCCCAGCTGCTGATTCGCACCTGCCATGCGCGCGGCGCTTTTGCCATGGGCGGGATGGCCGCACAGATTCCTATCAAGGGTGATGAGGCTGCCAACGAACAGGCGCTGAAGCGGGTTCGGGAAGACAAGGAGCGCGAGGCTGGTGATGGCCACGATGGCACCTGGGTTGCTCATCCCGGGCTGATACCGATCGCCATGGAAATCTTCGATCGCCACCTCGCCGATCACGCCAATCAGCTTCATCGCCTGCGTGAGGACGTCACCGTCACTGCTGCCGATCTGATCAAGCCCAGCGAGGGCACGATCACTGAAGCCGGCGTACGCGGCAACCTGAACGTTGCCATTCGTTACATGGCGGCCTGGCTAAGTGGCCAGGGCTGCGTGCCGATCAATCACCTGATGGAAGATGCCGCGACTGCGGAAATTGCGCGGGCCCAGGTGTGGCAATGGATCCGGCACCCGGCCGGTCGGCTGGACGATGGTCGCGATATTGACCACAAACTGATCCAGGTCTGGCAAAGCGAAGAGTTGGAGCGAATCCGAGAGGATGTTGGTGCCGAGGTTTTTGATCAGGGCCGGTTCCAGGAGGCCTCAGACCTGCTGGCAGAAGTTACCGCCAACGATGAATTTGTCGAGTTTCTTACCCTCCCGGCCTATGACAGGTTGGATTAAACCCTTCTGAAAGCAGAACGATACCTGCAGTTTCAAGACACGGAGCAAACCGAAATGACGAATGTAAGCAGCATCATCGAGATGGAAAAGGACTGGCTGGAAAATCCGCGCTGGAAAGGCGTTGAACGGCCATACGACGCCGCCGAGGTGATGCGTCTGCGCGGCAGCATCACGATTGAATACACCCTGGCGCGCATGGGAGCCGAAAAGCTCTGGAGACTGATGCACGACGAGCCGTTTGTTAACGCACTGGGTGCGCTGACCGGCAACCAGGCCATGCAGCAGGTTCGCGCCGGCCTGAAGGCGATCTATCTTTCTGGATGGCAGGTGGCGGCCGATGCCAACCTGGCCGGCCAGATGTACCCTGATCAGTCGCTGTATCCGGCCGACTCCGTGCCGGCCGTGGTCAAGCGGATCAACAACACCTTCCAGCGTGCCGATCAGATCCAGACCATGGAAGGCAAGGGCGATATCGACTGGTTTGCCCCGATCGTCGCCGACGCCGAGGCTGGCTTCGGCGGTGTCTTGAATGCTCACGAACTGATGAAAGGCATGATCGAGGCCGGGGCGGCGGGCGTGCATTTTGAGGACCAGCTTGCTTCTGCCAAGAAGTGTGGCCATATGGGGGGCAAGGTCCTGGTGCCGACTCAGGAAGCGGTGCAGAAGTTGGTGGCTGCCCGTCTGGCCGCCGATATCTGCAATGTGCCGACGATCATCGTCGCGCGTACGGATGCCATGGGCGCCGACCTGCTGACCAGCGATATCGACGAGCGCGACCAGGAGTTCGCGACCGGCGAGCGCACCGTCGAAGGTTTCCACCGGGTCCGGGCCAGCCACGAGCAGGCTGTGGCCCGCGGCCTGGCTTATGCACCATATGCTGATCTGGTTTGGTGCGAAACCTCGACCCCTGACCTCGGTCAGGCCAAGGCCTTTGCCGAAGCAATTAGAGGTGAGTATCCGGACAAGATGCTGGCCTACAACTGCTCGCCGAGCTTCAACTGGAAAAAGAACTTGTCAGATGCCGACATCGCTCGATTCCAGCGCGAACTCGGTGCCATGGGTTACAAGTTCCAGTTCATTACCCTGGCTGGCTTCCACGCCCTGAACCACTCGATGTTCCAGCTCGCGCGCGGCTACAAGGCGCGCCAGATGGAGGCCTATGTCGAGCTGCAGGAGGCCGAATTCGCGGCCGAGCCGCAAGGTTACACGGCAACGCGTCACCAGCGCGAAGTCGGAACGGGTTATTTCGACCAGATCACCCAGGCCATCAGCGCCGGCCAGTCTTCGCTGAGCGCGCTCAAGGGCTCGACCGAAGAAGAGCAGTTTGACGAGAAAAAGAGCGCCTGATCAATACGCTCCATCACCTGCCCGCCCTTGTGGCGGGCAGGTAGTTGAAAAGCTGTTGACTCTGCCGCAGTATGGTTGCTGTCTTGAGCAAACCTTCGCGGCAACCATGAGCGAGCACGAACACCCCACAGATCATTCCACCGGCGATGGTCTGGCCCTTGAAGAGGCCAGCCCGAAAGTCAAGAAACCCCCGCTTTATCGAGTCGTACTGTTGAACGACGACTACACGCCGATGGACTTTGTCGTCCAGGTGTTGAAGCGGTTTTTCGGGCTTTCGCACGATCGCGCCACCACGGTCATGCTGCATATCCACACGCGTGGCCGCGGCGTTGCCGGGGTTTACACTTACGAAATCGCAGAGACCAAGGTCATCATGGTCAACGATTACGCGCGGGAGCATGAACACCCGCTGCAATCCACCCTCGAGGAGGCGGGCGAGTCGTGAGCATTTGCCCACACTCCAGTGAATCATCTTGCGTCATACTGGTCTCAGACTTGACGCACCACCGGGCTTAGCCATCATGTTCAGCAAGGATCTCGAGCTCTCCATTTCCCAGGCGTATCACACCGCACGCAGCAAGCGCCACGAGTTTTTGACCGTGGAGCATCTGCTGCTGGCGCTGCTTGACAACAAGTCAGCGCGCGAAGTGCTCGATGCCTGCAGCGTCGACATCAAGCGGCTTGGCCACGAACTGGGACAGGTGCTCGACGAGACGATTCCGGTGTTGTCTGCCGGTGACCAGCGTGATACCCAGCCGACGGTTGGTTTCCAGCGCGTGCTGCAGCGCGCCCTGTACCACGTCCAATCGGCCGAGCGGAAAGAAGTGCTCGGTGCGAACGTGTTAGTGGCCATTTTTGGCGAAAAGGATTCGCATGCAGTCTACCTGCTCGGCAAGCAGGATCTGGCTCGGCTGGACGTGGTCAATTTCATTTCCCACGGTATTGCCAAGAAGGCTGATATGGATGCCGGCGCGGAGGCCGTCCAGAAGGCCGAGGCGCAGTCGGCCGATGAAGACAAGTCAGCGCTCGCAGCCTATGCAGTCAACCTGAACGAGCGTGCTCGTGAAGACAAGATCGATCCGCTGATCGGTCGGGCGCTGGAGGTGGAGCGAACTATTCAGATCCTGTGCCGACGACGCAAGAACAACCCGCTTTATGTCGGGGAGTCCGGGGTCGGCAAGACGGCGCTGGCTGAAGGGCTGGCACGACGCATCGTCGAGGAAGATGTCCCGGAAGTGTTGCTCGATGCTGAAATCTGGGCGCTGGACCTGGGTGCGTTGCTGGCCGGTACCAAGTATCGCGGTGACTTTGAAAAGCGGCTGAAGGCTGTGCTGTCCGAATTGCGTGACCGCGACAAATCCGTATTGTTTATCGATGAAATCCATACCATTATCGGCGCGGGCGCGGCATCCGGCGGCGTCATGGACGCCTCCAATCTGATCAAGCCGGTGCTTGCCAACGGCGAACTGCGCTGTATCGGTTCGACCACCTTCGATGAATATCGCGGCGTTTTCGAGAAGGACAGGGCGCTGGCAAGACGTTTTCAGAAGATCGATATCGTCGAGCCCACGGTGGGTGAGACCATCGAAATCCTGAACGGACTCAAGCACCGCTTTGAAGAGCATCACGGCGTCAACTACTCGCCGGAAGGGTTGGAAGCGGCGGCCACCTTGTCGGCCCGTCATATCAACGACCGTCACTTGCCCGACAAGGCGATTGACGTGATTGACGAGGCTGGTGCCAGAGAGCGACTGAAGAATGAAAGTGACCGGGTCGAGGTTATCGGCGTGCATGAAATAGAGGAAGTAGTCGCCCGCATGGCACGCATTCCGCCGCGCCAGGTATCGAGGTCGGATCGCGATGCGCTCAAGACCTTGGAGCGCGATCTGAAAATGGTGGTTTTTGGTCAGGACGAAGCCATTACGACCCTGGCATCGGCAATCAAGATGTCTCGGTCCGGCCTGTCAGACGGAGACCGACCGATTGGCAGCTTCCTGTTTGCCGGGCCTACCGGTGTCGGCAAGACCGAGGTTACCCGGCAGCTTTCGCTGACCCTTGGAATCGAATTGATTCGATTCGACATGTCGGAGTACATGGAAGCACACACCGTTTCGCGCTTGGTGGGCGCGCCTCCGGGCTATGTCGGCTTTGACCGGGGCGGCTTGTTGACCGAGGCTGTGACCCAGACGCCACATGCCGTGCTGCTGCTGGACGAGATCGAAAAAGCACACCCCGATGTCTACAATCTGTTGCTGCAGATCATGGACCACGGCAAGCTCACGGACGCAAACGGACGCTCGGCGGATTTCCGCAACGTCATTGTGGTGATGACGACCAATGCGGGCGCTGCCCTGATGAATCGGCGCGGGATCGGCTTTACCAAGTCAGACCATGCCACCGACGGCATGGAAGCAATCCGTCGCCAGTTCACCCCGGAATTCCGCAACCGGCTCGATGCGATCATTCAGTTCCGCTCGCTGCCTCTGGAGGTCATTTTAAAAGTTGTCGACAAGTTCCTGATGGAGCTGGAAAATCAACTGGCCGACAAGGGGGTGACTCTGGATATCAGCACGGCCGCGAGACAGTGGCTTGCAGAGCATGGCTTCGATGAGCATATGGGTGCCAGACCGATGAAGCGCGTGATCCAGGACAACATCAAGCGTCCTTTGGCAGACGAGTTGCTGTTCGGTGACCTGTCGGATCACGGCGGCACCGTGATCGTTGATCTGGCAGAAGACGCTGCCGGCTTAACGCTGGATATCAGAGCCGCGAGTGAGCCGGAACCAGTCTCCGCATCACCCGAGGCCTGAAGGGCAACCGCTTACTTCATGCGGTAGGTGATTCGACCCTTGGTCAGATCGTAAGGGGTCATTTCCACCTTGACCCGGTCGCCGGTGAGGATGCGAATGTAGTTCTTGCGCATGCGGCCGGAAATATGGGCGGTAATGATATGTCCGTTGTCGAGTTCGACGCGGAACATGGTGTTCGGCAGGGTATCAAGTACCTTGCCTTCCATCTCTAAATGATCGTCTTT
>SKQI01000015.1 GCA_007119095.1 Wenzhouxiangella sp.
ACCGCCCACTGGGCCGAGGCCGAGCCCAGCGACAGGTTGACGATGCCGCACATGATGATGAAGAACAGGAACACCAGTGGCCCGGTCAGGCCGATGTTCTGCAGGAAGTCAGCGCCGGTCACGGCCGTGATCAGGCCCAGATTGGTCCAGCCGAAGAAGGCAACGAACTGGGCGGCAAAGAACACCAGCACGATGTACAGGCCCAGGGTGGAAATGGCCGAGGCCATGCCGTCGATCACGTCGCGGTCGTTTTTCATCGTCCCGACCACCTTGCCGTAGGCGAAGCCGGTGACCAGGAAGAACACGAAGATCCAGGCAACGATGGAGCGGAAAAACGGGCCGGACGAGGCCAGGAAGCCGTCACCGGTAGCCGCAGGGTCGCGTAGCACGCCGTTTTCCGGCAGCACCAGCGCTATGATCAGCAAAGCCACGCCGACGACCCCGATGCCGGCCATCACCAGGCCTTTTTTCTCCTTGCCCGTCAGCGGCTGCATCTGGCTGTCGTCGAGCACGCTGGGGTCGGCGCGCGAGTCGTCGTAGCTGCCCAGCTTGGGCTCGACGATGAAAATCGTCACCAGCGAGCCTACCGCCGTGATCATGAAGGTGCTGATGATCATGAAATACCAGTTGGCGGTGGCGAACACCTCGTATTCCGGGTCGATCAGGCGCGCCGCTTCCTGGGTGATGCCGGCCAGCAGCGGGTCGATGGTACCGAGCAGCAGGTTGGCCGAGTAGCCGCCGGAAACCCCGGCAAAGGCCGCCGCCATCCCGGCCAGCGGGTGCCGGCCCAGGGCCAGGAAGATGGCCCCGGCCAGCGGCACCAGCACCACGTAGCCCATTTCCGAGGCGGTGTTGGAAATCACCCCGGCAAAGACCACGGCCACCGTGACCAGGTGCTTGGGCGCGTTCAGCACGATGCCGCGCACCATCGCCGACAGCAGGCCGGAGCGCTCGGCCACGCCCACGCCCAGCATCGCCACCAGGACCACACCCAGCGGCGCGAAATTGACGAAGTTCGACACCAGGTTGCCGAAGATCATCCTGACCCCTTCGGCATTCATCAGGCTGACCGCCTCGATGGTGGCGCCGTCGGCGCCTGGCCGAGGGTCGGTCACCGACACGCCCAGCCAACCAAACAGGCCGGAAACAAAGACCATGGCGGTGGCCAATAGGGCAAACAGAGTGACGGGATGCGGTAACAGGTTGCCCAGCCATTCGACGACGTCGAGAAAGCGGGTGAACCAGTTGCGGGACTCGATGGCGCTGGATTCGGAACTCACGGTATCGCTGCTCTTGTTGTTCGGACCGGGGTTAATCCGTTCGCATGATAGCAACGCCGGGCCCTGACCGCAGATCGGAAAACCATGTTCTCGCGGAGACCGCGGCGTCGCTCCGCAAAAAATTTTCTCGCCAAGGCGCCAAGACGCAAAGAAAAACCCGTGGAACCACCGAAAGCACCGAAGACACCGAATTTAATTCAAAACCATTTCGGTGTCTTCGGTGGTTCCGGGCTCTTTAGGCTTTTCCTTTGCGTCTTGGCGCCTTGGCGAGAGCCCGGTCTTTTAAGCCATAATTGCAGCGATGTGCCTGATTGCCTTTGCATGGATGCCCGAGCGCGAGCGTTGTCTGGTGCTGGCGGCTAACCGGGATGAATTTCATGAGCGGCCCGCCCGGCCCATGGCCTGGTGGCCGCAGCGGCCGAATTGCCTGGCCGGGCAGGATCTGGAGGCCGGCGGTACCTGGTTGGCGGTGGGGCGCAAAGGGCGCTGGGCGGCGGTGACCAATTTCCGTGATCCGGCAGCACAGCCCGGGCATGAATCGCGCGGGGATTTGCCGCTGGCGTTTGTCAGCGGTGACATGGCGCCTGCCGATTACATTGCCGATGTCTATTCGCGTAGATCCGCTTACGGGCCTTTCAACGTGCTTGCCGGTGATCGGCAATCATTGTGGTATGCCGGCAGCCGTGCTGAGCCCCAATCGGTGTCGCCCGGTCTGCATGCCTTGTCCAACGGCCTGCTCGATCAATCCTGGCCCAAGAGTCGCCGGGTTACTACGGCACTGGGCGGCGTGCTGGCCAGCGGCGGCGAGATTGATCCCAAGCGATTGTTCGAACTGATGGATGACCGCGAGGCGGCGCCGGATCCAGACCTGCCCGACACCGGCGTCGGCCTGGAGGCCGAACGACTGCTGTCGCCTCCGTTTATCGTCAGCCCCCGCTACGGCACCCGCTGCAGCACGGTGCTTGGCATTGGCCGCGAGGTGCTGGCGGCCGAGAGACGGTTCCGGGCAGATGGCAGTGTTGACGGCGAGCTTCAGTACCGGTTCAAAGTTCGCTTGTCCTGATCAGGTCGCCGGCCGTGTCAAAGTGCCTCTGAAGCAAAGTCGGCCAGCCGCGAACGTTCGCCGCGTTTCAATGTGATGTGGCCTGCATGGGGCCAGTGCTTGAAGCGATCCACGGCAAAGGTCAGGCCGGAGGTGGTTTCAGTCAGGTAGGGAGTGTCGATCTGCTCGACGTTGCCCAGGCAGACGATCTTGGTGCCGGGCCCTGCCCGGGTAATCAGGGTTTTCATCTGCTTCGGCGTGATGTTCTGCGCCTCGTCGATGATCAGGTAGCGGTTCAGAAAGGTGCGACCGCGCATGAAGTTCAGCGAGCGGATCTTGATTCGAGAGGCCAGCAGGTCGTTGGTCGCTGCCCGGCCCCAGTCGCCGCCGTGGTCGTCCGACTCGGTCAACACTTCCAGGTTGTCTGTCAGCGCGCCCATCCAGGGCGTCATCTTTTCTTCCTCGGTGCCGGGCAGGAAGCCGATGTCCTCGCCGACCGAGACAGTGGCCCGAGTCATGACGATTTCGCGGTAGATCTTCTCATCCAGGGTCTGCGCCAGGCCGGCGGCCAGGGCAAGCAGGGTCTTGCCGGTGCCGGCCGTGCCGAGCAGGGTAACGAAGTCGATTTGCGGGTCCATGAGCAGGTTCAGGGCGAAGTTCTGCTCGGGGTTGCGCGCCATGATGCCCCAGACGCCGTGCTGGTCGCGGCGGAAGTCGCGCGCCACTTCCAGTACGATCGCATCGTCTTCCACCTCGCGAACCAACGCCTCAAGACCATTCGCGCCCGCCAGCCGCAAACACTGGTTTGGATACCAGTCATCATCGGCCCGGCGCTCCATACGGTAGAAGGTGCGGCTTTCTTCAGTCCAGGAATCGCGTGTGGCATGGGCTTCCCAGAAAGAATTGTCGAGCTCGCGCATGCCGTTGTACAGCAGGCTGAGGTCGTCCAGCGCCCGGTCATTGTGATAATCCTCGGCCAGCACACCGTGGATGGCGGCCTTGATGCGCAGGTTGATGTCCTTTGAAACCAGCACCACCTGCATGTCTGGCTGTTCGCGCGTCAGGCTCAGCGCCGCCAGCAGGATTTCGTTGTCGGCCAGCGACCCGTCGCCGACCAGATCGGTGCCGTTGTCGAAGTGACGGGTCTGGAAATACAGCCTTCCGGTGCCGACCTTGAGATTCAGACCTTCCGGTTCAGCCAGCGCCACACCATTGTCGATCGCATCACCGGGGCCGATCATCTGGCCAAGGAAGCGGCTCACCTGGCGTACGTTGCGAGCGACTTCGGAGACACCTTTCTTGGATCGGTCCAGTTCTTCAAGAACGATCATCGGCAAGAAGATGTCGTGCTCGGCGAACCGAAACAGTGACGTTGGGTCGTGCATCAGCACATTGGTGTCAAGGATGTACAGCCGCCGCCGCTCTTCCGTCATGGAAAGATAGCTCCTGGAAAGGTTGAAGGTTTAAGGGACGATCTGCTCAGCCGAGTTCACGCACGGCCGCAAGCACTTCCTCGACGTGCCCGGGTACCCGCACCTTGCGCCATTCCTTGACCAGGTTGCCGTCGGCATCGAACAGGAAGGTGCTGCGCTCAATGCCCATGACCTTCTTCCCGTACATGTTCTTTTCCTTGATGACGTCGAATTCCCGGCACAGCGCTTCATCGGTGTCAGCCAGGAGCGGGAAGGGCAGCTCGTGTTTTGCAGCGAACTTGTCGTGGCTGGTGACGGTGTCCCTGGAAATGCCGATGATCTCGCAGCCGGCCGCCTGGAAGTCGTCGTAGTGGTCGCGAAAGCCCTGGCCCTGCTTGGTACAGCCGGGCGTGTTGTCGCGCGGGTAGAAGTAGACGACCACGGGTTGACCCTTGAATTCACTCAGTGCCAGTGAGCGATCACCATTGGCATTGACCTTGGTAGCAGATAGATTCGGTTGGTTGCTCATAAAATTATTGTTAATTCAGTTACTTGGGGTGGTGCTGGTAAAAAAACGCCTGCCATTGTGGGTTAAACTAGCATACTTGCGTCATTTGAAGGCAGCCCGGATCGGGCGGGCGCGCAATGTTTCACGGAGATGACATGTTGAAAGGATCTTTCGTCGCATTGGTCACCCCAATGGCCGCTGATGGTTCAGTCGATGAGGCAGGCTGGACGGCTTTGCTGGACTGGCACCTGGATGCCGGCACCAGCGGAGTCGTTGTGGCTGGTACCACTGGCGAGTCCGCGACCGTCTCGGAAGCCGAGTTTGCACAATTGCTGTCGCTCGCGGTAGAGCGCGCCGCCGGTCGCATGACCATCCTGGCCGGTACGGGCAGTTCGTCCACAGCGGCCACGGTGGAACGCACAGCCCTGGCGGCAAGCCTGGGCGCGGATGCGGCGCTGGTGGTTACTCCTTCCTACAATCGGCCCTCGCAGCGAGGCCTGATTGCTCACTATCGAACCGTTGCCGATGCTTCGGCGATACCGGTGGTGCTCTACAACGTGCCCGCGCGCACGGCCGTCGACCTGCTGCCGGAGACCAGCCTCACGCTGGCTGAGCATCCGAATATTGTCGCCATCAAGGAGGCCGTTGCCGATGCAGAACGCGTGGCGGCCCTGGTCGACGGTGGATTGCCCGTGCTCAGCGGAGATGATCCCAGCTGCTGTGAGCGCATGTTGGCCGGCGCCCAGGGCGTGATTTCGGTCGCGGCCAATGTCATTCCGGCACCATTTGCTCGGCTGTGTGAGCTGGCGACAACCGGGCAGGGCGATCAGGCCCGGGCGCTGAACGGCCGCTATGATGAACTGTACGAGTTCCTCGGCGTCGAAGCCAACCCGGTCCCGGTCAAGTGGTTGCTGAACGCCATGGGCCGGATCGGCCCCGGGATCCGATTGCCGCTGGTGCCGCTGGACGAGCGCTGGCATGATCGCGGCGCGGCCCTGGTCGCTGCATTAAAGGAGCCGGTTGCGTTAAACTGAGGGATTGCACAAAGCCTTGTGCGCCCAAATTGCCATCCCAACTTCAAGGGGTCTATGAACTCGAATTCGGTCATGATCAAGCTGTTGCTATCGTTGTTGGCAGCCTGCGTTCTCGTTGGCTGCGCAAACCGCGATCGCCAGCCCGTTTATGTGGCTAGTGAAGAGGTGTCAAGCCTCCGGGTCCCTGACAGGCTCAGCGAGCCGGGTATCCGCACGACCTACCGCATCCCGGGGTACTTCCTGCCAGAGTTTGCTGCTGGAGGTGACGAGGCAAGGCCGCCGCGCGTACTGCCCAGTGCCGAGGCGGAAGCTTCGCGCTCGCACATCCGTTTCGGACCCAGTGGCCTTTTCCTGGCGGTGGAAGACGAGGCTGACAGCGTCTGGCGCAGGTTGAGCTTTGTTCTCAACCGCGGCGGCATGAACGTCCGTCGAGTCGAAGAGGGCAGTCGTCGCTACCATTTTCGCTTCGACCACGACCCCATATCGGTCAACCGAACCGGCCTGGCCAGGCTGGCCATTTGGCGCGGTTCAGAGGTGATGGATTACAGCGGCGTCTATCTGGCCGAGGTGCAGGCAGACGGTGACAATGCCCGCGTCAACCTCTATCACGAAAACGGCAGCCTCGTTGACATGGAGACTGCCGAATACGTGCTTGCAGTGTTGCGCGAACGTCTAGGTTGATCAGATGGCAAGGCAGCTGGTTCGGTTTGCCTTGCATGAAAATCGGCACTGATGCGCCTCAGTGCCGGATCGGGGAATTCTGTCAGCGTTCCAGTAGCTTCAGCTTGTCGGGCACGTCTTCCCACTCCTTGGCATCGGCCGGTGCAGGCTTCATTTCCGTGATGACTGGCCATTCGCGAGACAGATCGGCATTGAGCTCAAGAAATTGTTGCTGATCGGCTGGCAGGTCGTCTTCAGGATAAATGGCCTCGACCGGGCATTCCGGCTCGCACAGCGTACAGTCGATGCACTCCTCGGGATCAATGACCAGAAAGTTTGGGCCTTCGTGGAAACAATCCACGGGGCAGACCTCAACACAGTCGGTGTATTTGCACTTGATACAGTTCTCTGTAACGACGAAAGTCATGGTTGCTGATCCCTTGGCTGGTCGCGCTGCTGTCGACCGCTGATGATGTGGTGATAAAATCGTCATTATTCTAACAAAGCCGGCCGCATTCAAGACATGCCATCCGGCGAATTCCAGCCGAAAAAGACAGACCTAGCCCGGATAATTTATGAACATACGCGCGCCCTCGCTAGTCTATTGTCCGCACAGCGGATTTTCCTCAGTCGGCCGTATGGCCCGATACGACGCTCCATCGGAAAATCCACTGTGCGAACAATATCCTGCGCGATCATCGCGCGATTTCATGAATTATCCGGGCTAGTGAACTCAGCCAGCGCCATGCCGCGCATTATCAGCCGCCAGGAACACGGTATTCAGCCCCGTCAAGTCAGCGCCAACGCCATCAAGGTGGTCGAGCGGTTGCAGCAGGGGGGGTATCTGGCCTTCATTGTTGGTGGCAGTGTTCGCGACCTGCTGCTGGGGCAGAGCCCAAAGGACTTCGATGTCGCCACCAGTGCGACCCCGGAGCAGGTGCGTGAGCTGTTCCGCAACGCGCGCCTGATTGGCCGCCGGTTCCGGCTGGCTCACGTCCGGTTCGGAAGAGAAATCATCGAGGTTGCGACCTTTCGCGGCAACGCCGAGGAAGACAGCGAGCACCATGAAGTTGAAGCCGGTGGTCGGGTGATCCGGGATAACGTTTTCGGCAGCGAAGCCGAGGACGCGGTGCGCCGGGATTTCACCATCAATGCCTTGATGTACGATCCGATCAGCGAGACGATCCGCGATCACGTCGACGGTTACGAGGATGTTCTGGCGCGTCGGCTTCGGCTGATCGGTGATCCGGTG
>SKQI01000253.1 GCA_007119095.1 Wenzhouxiangella sp.
AGGTCTTGTAGACGTTGTAGAGCATGATGAACATGCCGGCGGTAAAGATCATGCCGCCGAGCAGGCGCAGCCCGTAGTACGGATAGGTGAACTGCAGCACTTCGCTGAAGGTGTAGCGCAGGGTGCCGTCTTCGTTGAAGGTGCGCCACATCAGGCCCTGCATGACGCCGGCAATCCACATCGCGACGATGTACAGCACGGTGCCGATGGTCGAGGTCCAGAAGTGCCACTCGATCAGACGGGTGGAATACATCTTCTCGACCCCGAACAGGCGCGGGAACAGGCAGTACAGGGCGCCGATGGAAATCATCGCCACCCAGCCCAGCGCGCCGGCGTGGACATGGCCAATGGTCCAGTCGGTGTAGTGCGAAAGCGCATTGACCGTCTTGATCGACATCATCGGGCCTTCGAAGGTCGACATGCCGTAGAACGACAGGGCAACGATCATGAAACGCAGAATCGGGTCGGTACGCAGTTTGTGCCAGGCACCGGAGAGGGTCATGATGCCGTTGATCATGCCGCCCCAGCTCGGTGCCAGCAGCATGATCGAGAAGATCATCCCCAAGGTCTGAACCCAGTCCGGCAGCGCGGTGTAGTGCAGGTGGTGCGGACCGGCCCACATGTAGATCGCGATCAGGGACCAGAAGTGCACGATCGACAGGCGATAGGAATAAATCGGGCGCCCGGCCTGCTTCGGGACGAAGTAATACATCATCCCCAGGAAACCGGCGGTCAGGAAGAAACCGACCGCGTTATGCCCGTACCACCACTGCACCATGGCATCGACGGTGCCGGAGTAGATCGGGTAGGAATGGGTCAGACTGGTCGGAATGGCCAGGTTGTTGACGATGTGCAGCACCGCCACGGTCAGGATGAAGGCACCGAAGAACCAGTTCGCCACATAAATGTGCTTGACCTTGCGCTTGACGATGGTGCCGAAGAACACCACCGCATAGGCGACCCAGACCACGGCGATCAGAATGGCCAGGGGCCAGATCAGCTCGGCATATTCCTTGCCCATGGTCAGGCCCATCGGCAGGGTAATGGCTGCACCGACGATGACCAGCTGCCAACCCCAGAAGGTGAAGGCGGCCAGTCCATCAGAGAACAGGCGGGCATGGCAGGTGCGCTGGACCGCGTAATAGCTGGTCGCAAACAGCGCCGAACCGCCGAAGGCGAAGATCACGGCATTGGTATGCAGCGGCCGCAGGCGGCCATAGCTCAGCCAGGGAATTTCCCAGCCCAGCCAGGGCCAGATCAGCTGGGCGGCGATGAACACGCCGACAACCATGCCGACGATGCCCCAGATCACGGTCATGACGGCAAACTGCTTCACGACCTTGTCGTTGTAAGTGGTGGATTGACTCATGAGGGTCCCTTCAGAGGTGCAGATGTTTGCGGTGTTTATATTGAATCAGCCGGGCAAGTTGTGACTTGATCTTGATCAAATCGCCACGCGTATGAAGCTGATATTAACCTCGGAACTGCCTGACCTTTGGTCCAGCCGCCAGTTTTTTTATCCGGGTATCATCGGGTTTTTGCCAGGCCGGCCCTGACCTTGGGAAAACCATCCATCACGATTGACGACTGGCTGTTGACCGAAGCAGTCCGTATCCAGGAAGAGGCAGGCGGCCGCCGCAGCGATGACGAGGCAGCCAACCGCATCGCTCGCAACCGTGAGGGCGGCCCGTCTTCCAGGCTGATAGCTCGCGCAGGAGCCTTGCCCCACGCCGCCGAGGCCCGCGCCGATATCACTCGAATACGCCGGCTGCTTTCGCAATGCTTTACAGCCATGATGGCGATTGGTGCGATCGGCGGCCTGGTCGCGGCCCGCAGCTTGGCCGCCGGCCGCGAGATCGACTTCCTCCTGACCGGACTTGTTCTGGTTGGCCTGCCAACACTGATGCTGGCCGTTTGGGTACTGGTTCTGGCCACGACCGCCCGACGCCCCATCACCCCCAGCATCAGCGGCCGCATCGCCATCAACAGCAGCCAGCGCCTGGCAGCCTTGCTCCTGACCTCCCCCCTGCGTGCGGAGCTGATCCGTGCCGCCAGCCGACTGCTCACCGGCCCACCCGGCCGGTGGCACCTGAGCGCCCTGTCACACGCCCTCTGGCTGGCCTATGCCCTGGGTGCCTGGCTGGGACTGGTCGTGCTTTTCAGCCTGGTCCAATACGAACTCAGTTGGGGAACCACGCTACTGGCTGAAAATCAGATCATTGCCCTGATTACCGCGCTGGGCACGCCTATTCACGCGCTGGGGTTGATGCCAGCCCCGGCCGTGGAATGGATTGCAGCCGGACGGGAAGGCGTTGATCTGGGCTCCATGCGTGCCGACTGGGCCCGATTTCTGCTGGGCATGGTGCTGGTTTACGCGGCCTTGCCGCGCTTGCTGTTGCTGATGCTCTGCCTGTTTCTCTCGCGCCGAGCGGCCCTCCAGTTGCAGCTTGATACCTGCGCCCCGGGCTATCAGCGGGTACTGCCACTGGTCAGACCCGACCGGCCTGACGCCGAAAGCCTGGGCAGCGTGCCACCAAAGAACAAGATCCGTCCGCTACGACGACTCGGCAACGGCGACGGTCATCCGGTCCTGATCGGCATTGAACTGGGGCGGGACAGCGCGAACTGGCCGCCAAAGCTCGGCGACCTCGCCGCCGATGACCTGGGCCAGGCCGAGCGTCGCGAACACTTTCAGACACTGTCGGCAGCACTCAGCGCAATGCCGGACAAGCCGCCTGCCTTGATGGCTGCTTGTTCGCTGCAACGCACGCCGGACAGCGGCACCGCGCAGCGACTCAACCAGCTAGCCGATGCGGCGGCAGGCGCGCTGATCCTGATCCTGGGCGATCACGAGCAGCTTTGCGCCCGTGGAATCGAGGCCGAGACGCGAATAGAGGATTGGGGCCGGCTGGCCCAACGCTGCGGCGCACGATTCGTGGTGATGGATCTTGATCATCCCCAGCCATCGGCACTGGCGCAGCTGAAGACCTGGCTGGCGGAACAGTCATGAGCGTGCCGACTTTGCGCATTGCCGTCGTCGGCCATACCAATACCGGCAAGACCTCGCTGGTGCGAACGCTGAGTCACCAGCGTCGCTTCGGCGCGGTTGCCGACCAGGGAGGCACCACCCGCCAGGTCAGCGCCGTACGCCTGGGCGTGGCCGGGCAGACCCTGGTCGAGCTGTACGACTCACCGGGCCTGGAAAGCGCGCCACAGCTGATTGAGACTTTGGATGAGCTGCCCGGACAGCGCCACGATGGCCCGGCCCGGATTGAACAGTTTCTGAGCGACGCTGAACTGGTGCAGCGCTTTGACCAGGAAGCACGGGTACTGGAGCTGATGCAGGCGGTGGATGTCGCGCTGTACGTGATCGATGTACGCGAACCCGTGCTCGAGAAATTCCTGGACGAACTGGCGATCCTGGCTCTGGCAGGTCGACCGTTACTGGCGGTGATGAATTTCACCGCCAGCCTGGACACCCGGGAGTCGGACTGGCGCGAGGCGCTGGCCCGGGTGCCGCTGCATACCGTGCTGGCTTTCGATGCCGCCGTCCGCGATCCGCAAACCGAGCGCCGCTTGTTCGAAAAACTGGGCAGCATGCTAGACCACTTCACCCCCACACTGGAGCGATGGCTGACCCAGCGGCAAACTGAGGAGCTCGAGCGGCGCAACAGTTCACTTCTGGCCATTGCCGATATGCTGATCGATATCGCCGCACTGCGCCGACAGTATCCGCTGCGCTCTGAGCCCGAGCGTTCGCAGCAACTTAATGAAATCCGCCAACTCGTCGGGAAACGCGAACAGGCCTGCGTTGAAGCCCTGCTCAGCCTGTATCGTTTCGGCAGGGATGATTACCGCGATGCTGAACTGCCGCTGGTCGATGGCCAATGGCCTGACCCGCCGCTTGATCAGCACACGCTGGCCTTCTACGGAATTCGGACTGGTAGCCACCTGGGCGCGGGGGCCGGCATTGGAGCGGCAATTGATATTGCCACGGGCGGTCTTAGTCTGGGCACAGGCACCCTGGTTGGCGGGGCCGTTGGTGCTGGCACCGGCATTTTCCGAACGGCCGGCGAGCGCATGCTGGAAAAAGCGCGCGGCATCGGGCGCCTGGGCGTGGATGATAGCGCCCTGCGATTACTGGGCTGGCGCCAGCTCAACCTGCTTACCCAACTGATTCAGCGTGGTCACGGCAGCCCAAGCCCGCTCACATCTGCCGCCGAATCGCGCTGGACACGCGACCGCCTGCCAGCTGCCCTCAGACAGGCCCGCCTGCACCCGGGCTGGTCGTCACTCAATGACGCGGTGGTTGACGAAGCTGGTCGGCAAAGCGCCTGCAATCGGCTGCTGTCCGATCTACAGCAGGACTTGACCGGTTTGGGCCCGTCATCGCCATGAAACCCGGCGATGGCACATTGATTGACGCGGCAAGCAAATGAATGGCCGCGTTAATGCCTGGACGGAAAGGCTGGGGCAGCGAAGCGAAGGCGTTTTTGTACCAGGTTGAGACAAAGTGGCCGAAGCCTGTGGAATTGTGGACTCGGTCACGCTACAATCGGGCTTGCCTGTAGAGTATGGCAGTGAGCGTTAAGGTCGTTTTTCCCTCCAGATTTACCGCCGACACCCGCATTTCATAAACTGCAAGCATCATCGTTCTTTTTTGTAATTGCATAAGGTAGTAAGTAACATGGCAACAGGTTCCGTCAAGTGGTTCAACGAGGCAAAGGGTTTCGGCTTCATCAGTCAGGATGATGGCGGCAAGGACGTTTTCGTCCACTTCAGCGCCATTCAGGGCTCGGGTTTCAAGACCCTGGCTGAAGGCCAGAAGGTCTCCTTCGACATCCAGGATGGGCCCAAGGGCCCGCAGGCTGCCAACGTGGTAGCCGCCTGATCATCCTGCTTCAAGGATGTTCCTGAGAAAGCCCCGCCATCCGCGGGGCTTTTTCGTTGGCAGATACCAAAGCCTGCTGCGCGGCTGGGGCATAATTCGTTAACCCAATGCCAACTTGACTGCCAGGACATGAGCGAACACGAAACCGACAGCGCCCCCCTACCGCTTGACCCGCCGCTGGATGCCGAAGAGGCACGCGTGCTGGGATGTCTGATCGAAAAAGAAGCAACGACCCCTGAAAGCTATCCGCTGACCCAGAATGCGACGGTCACCGCCTGCAATCAAAAAACAAGCCGCTTCCCGGTGATGAAACTGGATCCTGGCCGGGTCGGCCAGGCCTTGCGCAAGCTCGAGCAGCGCGGCTTTGTGAAAAGTGACTTCGGTGCCCGGGCAACCCGCTATGCGCACAAAATCAATGCCGCCCTGGAACTGACGCCGGGACAGCGCGCGCTGATCTGCCTGCTACTGCTGCGCGGCCCACAAACGCTGGCCGAACTGTACAGTCGCAGCGAACGTCAGCATCGCTTCGATGACCTCGACGATGTGCGTTACAACCTGGACCGACTGGCATCGCGCGACGCGCCGCTGGTGATCTGTATCGGACGTGCACCGGGGCAGCGCGAAGACCGCTACATGCACCGCCTGTGCGGGCCTGTTGATCTGGATACGGTCGCTCAAGCCCAGCCATCAAGTACGGTCGCAGACAGCGGCGGCTCGGGCCTGGCTGAAAAAGTGGCCGCGCTAGAGGCCCGCATCGCGCGCCTGGAACAGGAACTGGGACTGGCTTCGGAAGAAGCTAAAATTGAGCATGAGGACGAGGGCTGATAGCCCTCAATAATCAGTTATTGCAGGTAAGGCGTTCAAAGTCCGAGGCCAGCGAATCCAGTCTTGAGCGCAGTCGGTTGGCCTGTCGCGGCGTGGCCAGGGCGTTGATATCGGCGATGGCTTCCAGCGTACGCTCGCGGTTGTATTCCATGCGCTGGCGAAACTCATCCGACCAGGTTGAACCCGGCTCCAGCAAGGCCGTCATCCGCGGTTCAAAAGCACCGTTGTCCGCGCGCATGGCCAGGGCGTCAAAGAACTCCTGCTGCCAGGCCTTGCGCTGTTCCAGGCTCAGTTCGGCGGTAGGCTTGAGCTCGGACGCCCACTGCTCCAGGCGCTCGCGCTGGACCGCCGAAGGCCGGCCAGCAAAACGGCGCATGCCTCGCTCCATCCCCCGAACCTGGTTTGCCTGTCGCTCGGCATCGGAGACCTCGATACTTTCGGAAATTATCTCTTCGTTGCGCTCGGAATAGCTTTCGCGCAGGTCGTCGATCTGGCCATCGTTGAGCCCGGCCAGAAATTCGATAATGTCGGGGCGGGCCCGCAACGCCAGCTCGCGCCCGAACTCGGCAACGCGTTCGCCGTGGCCTCCTAGCGTCTCCACGTCAATCGCCTCGGCAGCCACGTCGCGCTCAAGCGCTCGCAAAAAATCCACGTACAGCGGCAATTGGGTGCTGCAATGCCATTCCAGCTTTTCATCCAGTGCCGTGCGCACCGCCAGCTCCTGCTCGGAAGTCAGGCTGAGCTGGTTGTTGATCCAGCGCATCATCAGCCAGTCGAGGTTGTTGTAGGCGCTGCGCACCCCACAACCGGCCAGGACCAGGGCCAGCAGGGCAACGAGAAAGATTCTGACGATGCAACTCATGCGCGTAGCGTAACGCTCGCGGTGTGAATAGAGGTAAAGGGGTACCTGACTAGCGTCGTGTCTCAGCGAACGGGCTGCGAGAGGGTTGTGGGCCGTCCTCGGGTGGTGAATTCCGCTTCAGTTCGACGCGGTGGCGAGGCCTTCAGCGAAATCCCCCACCCGAGGACGGCTCGCAGAATCGACTTTGCTCAATGTTGCCAGCGCTTGCTGAGACACGACGCTAGTCAGGAAGGGGGAAAGGGACGAGGTGTTAGTTGCCGCCGAGTTGCTTCCATCGGAAGCAAGTGACCAGATGGTCGTTGACCAGGCCGGTGGCCTGCATGAGTGCGTAGATGATGGTCGGGCCGACAAAACGGAAGCCGCGCTTTTTTAGATCCTTGCTGATTTTTTCCGACAAGGGCGCGGATGCGGGCACCTCGGCCATGGTCTTGAACGCGTTGACAATGGGTTTGCCGTCAACCCATGGCCAGATGTAGTCGTTGAAGCTGCCGTGTTGTTCTTGCACGGCCAGAAAGGACTGGGCGTTTGTAACCGCACTCGCGATCTTCAACCGGTTGCGGACGATGCCGG
>SKQI01000202.1 GCA_007119095.1 Wenzhouxiangella sp.
CCTTCGGCCAGCGGTGCCAGACCGCGACGGGTGGTTTCAACTTCCGGTAACTCGGGCATGGCGGCATTATGCCGGAGCTTGGGCGGTGTTCAGGTTGGTCTTTGCCCGGTTCGGAAAATGCTGCGGGGTCACAGCCGGTCTTGCCACTCGCGCGGGGTGATGATTCGTTCTGGCCAAGGGCAATTCTCGAGCAATAGTCGATCACCGGTCACCAGGCAGGCTTGTTCAACCGCTTCGAGCAAAGACCAAAGGTGTTGATCTCCCCGGTCAGGACTGGATTGTTGACCCGGAGGCGGCTCAATGACTCTGCCGTTTTCGGCGAGCCGATAAAGCAGTCTGTCCACTTCCTCCAGGACCAAGCCAGCACGGCGCTGAATTCTGGGCCTGACCATCACCGCTCGGTATTCCCCAAGGAGCTCTGCTGACAGCAGAAAGGCAAGCTGCCCGCCAAGCATTCCGTCCACGAGCCGGCGAGTCGGAGCCGTGTCTGAGGAGGAAAGAATACCGGCGACCAAGACATTGGTGTCGATGATCAGGATGGAAGTATCGCCCGTATCGCCCACAGGTAGAGGCTAGCGACGGTGCTCGCGTGTTTCCGCCACGGCCAAGTCCAGCGCTTCTTCCTCGCTCAGGCCAGAGTTTAGTCGGGCCCGTCGTATCAGCTCCTCAACATCACTTTCTGGTTTGATGCCATAGGCCTCAAGGCTCTCCTGAACCAAAGTGCCAATAGTTTTTTTGCGCTTGGCCGCCGCAGTTTTCAGGGCCTGATGCAAGTCATCGGGAAGATTAACGGTTAGTCTGCTCATCTCAAATTAGGCGCAAATATGATTAGTCATATTAGCATACAAGGGTCCTACGCCCACGGCGTAGCCGGGGACCTCGTTCTCAATGCTAGGAGCCTGCGCTGGACCGGGCTACGGATTTGGCAATAGCTTGTTCCTGATGTCAGTCCCCGGCATTGTCCAGCGGGGTGTAGGTGTTCAGGATGGCGCGGAGGTCGCTGTCGTCGTTGTTCAGGGACCAGCGCAGCAGGGAGACGGGGATCATGCCGGCGTCGTTCATGTCGTCGAAGAACTCGCGCAGGGTGAATGCTTCGCCTCGCTGCTCGGCGCGTTGGCGGATCAGGTCGTCGATGATGCGGGCGCCGGTGACGTAGCTGGTGCCGTAGCCGGGCTGTTGCAGGTAGAGCTGTTGTTCGAAGCCGAGCAGGCTGTCGCGGCGCATCCAGCCGCGCGGGGTGTGGCGGACGTGGAATTCGCTGGCCTCGGCCATGGTGAAGCGCTGGTCGTGGACTTTCAGCGAGGCCAGGCCACGGGCGGCGCGGGTGGCCAGCATGACCCAGACGATTTCTTCCACCCGCGGATTGTCCTGGTACAGGCCGGCTTCCAGGGTCCATTCTTCCATGCCGGTGGCCACGCCTTCGGCCCGGCTCATCCAGATGTTGAAGCGCAGCGCGTCGCGCCGGATCGGACTGGCATGCGGGGCTTCGACCATTTGTTCCAGGTCCCAGTAATGGTAGAAATGCGCCCACAGCGGTTTCGGCGAATAGTGCAGGATGCGGAAAAAGAAATGGCGGTCTTCGGGCGCTACGTAGTCGAATACGCGCTCGCGCAGGGCGCGGTCGTACCAGGGCCGGATGGTGACCATGCCGGCTGAGTCCATGAAGTCGATGTAGGTGCTGATGCTGTCGGCCTGCAGCCGGGCGTAGGCTTCCGGTGAATCGGCGGCTTCCAGTGCGGGCAGGTCCCGGTTGCGCAGTTCGGCCAGGCGCAGCGAGCGATGGGCGCGGGCCAGTTCGCGTTCGGAGATGCTGAATTCATCTTCAAAGCTGGAGTTGACCAGCAGCACGTGGCGCAGGTGCCAGGTGTAATGCTCGCGGCCGACCCCTGCCCGGCCGTTGCGGTTCGGTGCTTCGGCTGCGACCCAGTCGCGGAAGTCCACGCTGGCCTGGCGGGCAGCGGCCAGGGCTTCGTTCAGTGCTTCGGGCTGGTCTTCTCCAAGGCGTTCGGCCAGCTGATCCAGGGCGCGGATCTGGCCATCGAAACTGGCCGTGGCGGCTGACCAAAGATCGCCGGCCTGGCCGGTCAGATTACCCTGCGCCTGCTCCAGCAGTGCTGGAATGATGCGCAGCTCGGCGGCCAGGCGCGCGGCTTCTTCGGCGTTCAATGGGCGCGGCTCGGACAAGGCGGTGCGCGGCCAGACCGGGTATTGCCACAGGCGCAGGGCGTCATGAACGGTGGGGCCTTCTTCGGCCGGGGTGTCGCTCTGGTAGGTGCGCACCGAGGCATAGAAGCCGGGGTCGTTGGCCCAGGGTTTGAGAATGCGCAGGTAAAAGTCCAGGCCATTCATCTCGGCCCAGACCAGGTAGTAGTCGATCTGTTGTTCCTTGTCCCAGCTGCTCGGGTCGATGGCTTCCAGGCGCTGCCGATAGGCGCTCAAGCCTTCCAGTTGGCGGGCCAGATTGTCGGCACGGTAGTCGGGTGCATCGTTGAAATGGCCGGGATGTTCGAAGGCGCGCCAGTCGTTGAACAGCTCGACCAGCGCCTGGTAGTCGGGGTTGGCCTGCGCCGCACCCAGGCTGCCGCTCAGGATCAGGCCCGTGGTCAGGCGGGTAAACAAACGACGGAAAGACAGCATGGAAAACCTCGGCAGCAAATCATCAGGCAGCTGCCGAGTATAAGACCGTGATCGCTTGGCCGGTTTACGGACCTGCTTTCGGGCCGGCTGTCATGGTGTGAACCAAAAAAACCTTCTGAACGCAAAGCAGCAAAAGCAGCCAAGACAAAAGTCTATTTGTCATCTTTTTGCCTGGCTGCTTAGCTGCTTTGCGTCCTCAAGATTTTGTTCTTATGCTGACGTTCGATGAGATGCGCCTGGATATCAGGGTTGCTCGTAGCTGCTTAGTTCGGTGGTGAATTCGGCGCCGCCCATTTCGGCGGGCAGGCGGCCGCGGGCTTTCAGCAGCAGGCGCGGGGTCTGGTCGCTGATCCACAGGGTCTGGGAGCCGCCATCGCCGTCCAGCGGGGACAGCTGCACCGGCCAGGCGGCGAATTCACCGGCCGGCACTTCGATGGTTTCCTGGGCACCGACTTCGATCTGGAAGAAGCGCACGCGCTGCTGCATGCCGACTTCGGCAAAGCGCACCGGCGAGCGGTAACCCTCGGCCAGGGGCAGCCCGGTCAGGGCAATTTCCAGGCCGGCATCGCCGCCGAATACCGGGGCGTCGAGATCGATCTGGATTGGCATCTGGCTCGCACCGGCGTCGATCTGACCGCTGACCTCGCGGCTGCTGAAGCTGACCTCGACCGTGGCCGGGCCCTGGCGGGTGGTGCGCTGGATCGGGCGCAGGGTCAGGCCGTCGACCACGAACTCATCGGTGACCGAGCCCATCGGGGTCGAGCTTGAGGACTCGATGACCAGCAGCGGCCGCTGATCGTCTTGTTCTCGACGAATGCTGCGCTCGGACTCGATCAGCATTTCGCTGCCGCCCATTTCCAGGCGGGTGCGGTAGCCAAGCTGGCCGGCGGCGACCCGATCGGCATCCACGGTCGGCAGTGGACGGGTGCGGGCGGCGGCCAGTTCGTCGGCCAAGTCGACCACTTCCACCGTATCGATATCGACGGTGATGGCGGCCAGGCGCTCGGCAATCGCTTCCGGCATCTCGGCCTGGTAGCGACCGCCCAGGTGGGTGGCCAGGAATTGCTCGGTGCGGGCAAACATGGCCAGGCGGTTTTCGCGGCCGCGGAAACCGTGGCCTTCGTCGGGGGCGACGATGTATTCCACCGGCAGGCCGGTCTCGCGCATCGCGACCACGATCTGGTCGGCCTCGGCCTGGCGCACGCGCGGATCGTTGGCGCCGTGGATGACCAGCAGCGGGCGCTGGATATTGTCGACATGGTTGATCGGCGACTGGCGCTCGAGCTGGGCCCGGCCTTCTTCGGTATCCGGATCACCCATGCGCATGACGAACAGCTGGCGGATCGGGCCCCAATAGGGCGGGATGGAATTGATCAGGGTGATCAGGTTGGAGACACCAACGATATTGACCCCGCAGGCGTAGAGGTCGGGCGTGAACACCATGCCGGCCAGGGTGGCATAACCGCCGTAGGAGCCGCCCATGATGCAGACGCGTTCCGGATCGGCAATGCCCTGGTCAACCAGGTACTGAATGCCGTCGCTGATGTCGTCCTGCATGGCATCGCCCCATTGCAGGTTGCCGGCGTTGAGGAATTCCTTGCCAAAACCGGTCGAGGCGCGAAAGTTGGGCTGGAATACGGCATAACCGCGGTTGGTCAGAAACTGTACCTGGGCGCGGTAGCCCCAGGTGTCACGGGCCCAGGGGCCGCCGTGGATCAGGGCGACCACGGCCAGGTTCTCGGCCGGCACCCCGTGCGGCACGCTCAGGTAGCCGGGGATTTCCAGGCCGTCACGGGCCTTGTAGCGGATCGGGCGCATTTCGGCCATGTGCTCGACCGGAATTTCGGGACGCGAGCGGTAGAGCTTTTCGACCTGGCGCTGCTCGCGGTCAAACTTGTAGATGGTGCCGGGATCGACGTCGCGCGACAGGCTGACCAGGGCCAGGCGGCCGTCGCGGGTTTGCGATGGCAGACCAATTTCGCCCTCGGGCAGTTCGGCGCGCAGGAACTCCAGGTCGGCGGCGAAGTCTTCGTCGTGCGGATAAATGCGGGGGCGGTCGCCGACATAAACCGTGGCTTGCAGGCGGTCGTCCTCGGGATGGAAAACAGCGCCCCCGAAGTCGACTTCACCTTCGGGGTCGCGCTCGAACAAGGTCTTTTCGCGGGTTTCCAGGTTGAAAACGTACAGGCCGATCAGGTCATTTTCATCGCCCCGGTTGGACATGAACCAGACCGATTGCCCGTCGGGGTGGAAGCGCATCGGGCCGCAGGTCTCCAGCCAGTTGCACTCGTAGATCACCTCGCCCAGCGAGCCGTTGTTGACCTCGATGATCTCGGTGCCGCCATCGCTGGTCTGGCGCGTGGCCAGGCGCACGGTGCCGTCCAGGTCAGCCGACCAGCCGGCCACGTTCAGGTCGTTCTGAATCAGCAGCTCGCGCTCGCCAGAGGAAATGCTGACCGCATAGACATCGTGCAGCGCCGGGTCGCGGTCGTTCAGGCCGACCAGGATGCGATCGGGCGTGTTGCGCGGAACCGCGATCAGCATCGCGCGCACATCGTCGAAGTCGGTCAGGTTGCGCGCCTCGGGCACGCCGCTGTCGGCATCGGTCTCGCCGGCCGGGTCCACTGCCCAGACGTGGAAGTTCTCGTCGCCGCCGCGGTCTTGCACATACAGCACGAAGCGGCTGTCCTGGCTCCAGAAGTAGCCGGGTACGGGCTTGTCATCGGCGGTAATCGGCCGGGCCTCGTCAAAGGACTGGTCAATGCCCTTGACCCAGATATTGCGCACGCCCTGGTGCGGACGGATGAAGGCCAGGTAGCGGCCGTCCGGGGAAAGCTGGGCGCCGGAAATTTCGGCATCGCCGAAAAACAGCTCGCGATCGAGCAGCGGCGGCAGCTCGTCCAGGTAAGCCAATGGCGCGACCGACTCGGCCTTGAGGGTCAGCGGCAGGCACAACAGCAGGCCGGCCAGCAGCCTTGCGGGGGATTGGTATGACGACATGAGACGTCTCCTAAAAAAAGACGGAAAGCAGAACGAAGCGTTACAAGATAACACCGAGGCCCTGGCCCGGGCATGGGCCAGAGGTCACGGTGCCGGCTGCGGTCGGGTCAGCGATCCCAGCCGGTCAGCTCGGTGATCAGGCTACCCTGGCCGACTTCCTCCGGGATAAAGCCCTTGGCCCGCACCAGCGGGCGCGGCCCATCGACACCGATCCACAGCACCTGGCTGCCTCCCAGGCCGTCGAGTGCATCCAGGCGCAGGCGCCAGGTGTCGAACTCGCCGGCAGGCACTTCGATGGTTTCACGGTCTTCGACAACCACGGCAAAGCGCCGCACCAACTGCTCGACATCAATCTCCATCGCCCGCAGTTGCGTGCGGTAGCCGCTGGCCAGCGGCAGCGCGGTCAGCACGGCTTCCAGCGCGGCTTCGCCACCGTAGGCGGGCGTCTCCAGCTGCAGGTCGATAGGCACGATCTGGCCGGCGGCGCGGATCAGGCCGGTGACCTGGCTTTCGGTGTAGTCGGCACTCATGGTGCTGTCGCCCTGGTCGACGCGCTGCTTTTTCATCAGCAGGCTGACGGCGTCCAGCTCCAGGCGCTCGACGGTGTCGCCCATGCCGGTGCGGGTGGTGGTTTCAATCGTCAGGATTTCTTCCCCCTGCTCGTCGGCTTCATGGCCGATGCGGCGGGTCGATACAATCTCCAGCTCGGTCTCGCCGATTACCAGGCTGGTGGTGTAGCGAAACTCACCGGTGGCAATCAGCCCGACATCCACGGTCGGCAAGGTGCGGTCGTTTGCGGCGATCGCCAGGGCGGAAAAAGCCAGCGCGGCAAGCAGAACAGGAATGCGAGACATCAGGTTTATCGTGCAATTGAGTGAGCCGTGATGATAGCGCAGCAACTCTGCCGATCAATTCTCAATGCTGGCATCGGCGTTTATTCCGAGATAGCCTGTGTCTCCTTTCATGACTCCAAACCTGCAGGGTATTCATATGCGTTCGATCTGGCTGATTCTCCTTGCCCTGATGCTGCCCATGGCCGCACCGACCCGGGCCGAGCCCGAGACGCCGCCGGTGCTCGATCCCGTGCCTGCCGAGCTGGAGCCGGACATTGATGAGCCATGGATTGATGAAGATGGGCCTGACGCTGATATTTCGCTGACGCCCGAATGGCTCCGCAGCAGCGATTTCGATACGGTGATCTGCCCGTTTCGGGGGCAGATTGACTATGACGCTGGTCAGATCGAGTGTGGCTTGATCCGGGTGCCCGAGAACCGGGAGCGGCCGGACAGCCGCACGATCGAGCTGTTGTTCGTGCGCCTGGCTGCTCGCGGTGAGGATGCCGACGGCGAGGAAGTCGAGGTTCGCGATGACCCGGTGATCTACCTGACCGGTGGGCCCGGCGTGACCGTCGAAGGTTATGTCAGCCGGCTGAAAGACCACGGCCTACTGGCCCGGCGCGATCTCTACATCCTGGAGCAGCGCGGCATCGGCAATTCCGGCGATTTCTGCCC